>DAIMHB010000030.1:0-11505 GCA_036723545.1 Beijerinckiaceae bacterium | reverse complement strand
GGAGAGCGCAATATCCGGCCGCACCGCCCGCAGGCGATCGATAATTTCAAAATATTCGGCGCGGCTGTGATTGCGGTTCATTGCGGTAAGAATTTTATCCGAACCGGACTGCACCGGCAGATGCAGATAGGGCATCAGCGCCGGAATATCGCGGTGGGCGCGAATCAGCCCTTCGCTCATGTCGCGCGGATGGCTGGTGGAATAGCGGATGCGCACAATGCCCGGCACTCTGGCAATCTCCTGCGCCAGACGCTCGAACGGCCAGATGTGCCCGTCCAGCCCCTCGCCATGATAGGCATTGACATTCTGGCCGAGCAGCGTCACCTCGCGCACACCGGCCTCGGCCAGAACCCGCGCCTCAGCCAGAATTTTGGCGGCAGGGCGCGAGATTTCCGCGCCGCGCGTATAGGGCACCACGCAAAAGGTGCAGAACTTATCACAGCCCTCCTGAATGGTCAGAAAGGCGGTGGCACCGCGCGCACGGGTTTTTTCTTTTGTTGGCGGAGTGAGAAAATCGAATTTATCCTCGACCGCAAAATCCGTATCGAGCACATGGCTCTGGTCTTGTGTCGCGCGCAATAATTGCGGCAGACGGTGATAATTTTGCGGGCCGACCACCAGATCCACCGCCTTTTGCCGCCGGAAAATCTCATGGCCTTCGGCCTGCGCCACACAGCCCGCCACCGCGATGGTCATTGCGCCGCCCTGAGCGATTTTTTCGTCCTTCAGTTCACGGATTTTACCCAGTTCGGAAAAAATCTTTTCCGAAGCGCGCTCACGGATATGGCAGGTGTTGAGAATAACAAGATCAGCCTCTTCCATCACTGCCGTTTCGTCAAAACCTTCGGGGGCCAGCACATCCGCCATGCGGCCAGCGTCATAGACATTCATCTGGCAGCCATAGGATTTGACAAACAGCTTGCGCCGGTTGGATTTTGGCGTGGGAACAGAGGAGGCAGGCCGTTCGGAATTTGTCATTTAAGCTCGGTGTGTGAGGCATGAATGCGACTCTCGCCGCCTCTGCCATAAAGAGTAGCATAATTCTCGTGCCGAAGCTGCTGCGCAATGGCTTGCGCCAGCATTTTCCGGTTTGTCCCCCGCTGATACAGCATCGGCGGCAGAAAATGCAATGTCACATCAATCGGGCCCAGCCGCAGCAAGGTGAATATATGCGGCACCAAGTCCGTATCACCATACCAGGCCACCTGCGCGCGGGTAAGGCGGTCCATTCTCAGGCCACGCCGGTGGGTATAGGTGATCAGCACCGGCTGGATTTTGACAGAGTCGAGAGCCGCATTCTGCGCCAGCACCTCGCGCGCCGCCGCAAAATGCGAGGTGTAGAATTTGAGCAGCCGGTTGCCGTCCCCCGTTGTGCCTTCCGGAAACAACACCACCGAGCGGCCCTGACTAAGCCGCTCCGCCATCTCCAGATTGGTTTTATGCACAAGGCTGCGCCGCTCGCGATCGACAAAAACCGAGCCCTGCGCTTTGGCCAGCACGCCGAACACCGGCCAGCTCGCCACATCCTTTTTGGCGACAAAGCATAAGGGCGCCAACGCACCTATCACGCTGATATCGGTCCAGGACACATGATTGGGCACAAGAATGGCCGGATGTTCACAAATTTCACCGCGTCTCTGCACACGAATTTGCAAAATACGAATCAATATGCGGTGAAACACCAACGGAATTTTAGGCCGGACCGACCAGTCCAGCCGCTGCGCCAACGCGTCCAGCGGCAGCCCGACGACAATAAAGGCCAGAATCAGCAGAAGAATGCAGAAGAAGCGCAGATAAACCATTGCAATGATATTAGGGCAAAAGCGTCAAAATCATATGACAGTTCATGCCAGTGCCCGCCGCATGATCAGCGCGAGTGCCGCGCTGCCATCCTTCATCCGCGTATAGGCAGGGCGCTCCCCCACTTTGACAAAGCCGAACGCCGTATAGAGCCGCAACGCAGCCTGATTGCCGCTTTCCACCTCCAGAAACACCTCTGTTACCCCGGTAGCCGCAAGAGTTGCAAAATTTTGCGCCATCAGCGCCTTGCCCACACCCTTGCCACGCACAGACTCATCCACAACAATGGTCAGAATTTCGGCCTCGCCCGCCGCATGGCGCGCCAGACACAGGCCGACCAGTTTGCCGCTCATAAACGCCCCGTCGCCCAGAGTCGTGGGGGCGGTCAACAGGGCCTCAAAATCCGGCCCGCTCCAGGGATGGGCAAAGGCGGGCCGGTGAATTTGCGCACAGGCATAGGCATCGCGCGCGGTTAAGGCACGGATTTGCGGTGTCGCGGTTTTAAATGAAAAGCCGAACATTCATCGGCCGCTTTGCAGGATTCGTTTCGACATCTGCGGTTTTGCGTCCGGCGCTTTCAGATAAAGCGGGCGGGCCAGCACATCCGTATCCGCCAGCAGGCCAAGCCGGGCCACATAGGCAATGTCAGGGGCGGGCAGAACATCGGCAATTTCCGCCTTCAGCCCCATGGTCCAGGCCTCAATGGCCACAGCCTGCGCCCCCGAGCCCGAAATACGCAAAGGGCCGGAACCAAACAGCCGCACGGTCTCGCGCACGGGTGCGATGCGCGCGGTGACCAAGGTGCGCCCCTCCGGCGTGAAGGCCTGCACATAAATCTGGCCGTGACGCGCATCAATGGCCGAAACCACCGTGCAGAACGGCTCCTGTTTCATCAGCGGGGCGGCCAGCGCCGCCAGTGTGGACACACCGACCACCGGCACCTCGCAGGCCAGACCAAAGGCCCGCGCCGCTGAAATGCCGATACGAATACCGGTGAAAGACCCCGGCCCAACCGTAACCGCCACCCGGCCCAGAGTTTCAAAGCCACCCTCGACCTGCGCCATCACCCTGTCGATCAAAGGCAGCAGGGCCTCGGCATGGCCGCGCTCCATCTCGATGGTTTCGCGCGCCAGAACAACATCATCACGCGTGCGCAACACACAGGCAGATACCGCGCCCAGCGACGTATCCAGCGCCAGAATATTCATCGGCGGCTCTCGTTCATCTCAGACCTGCTCAACCGCACGCACATCGGGCAGAAAATGTTTGAGCAGATTCTGAATGCCATGTTTCAAGGTGGCAGTGGAGGACGGGCAACCGGCGCAGGCCCCCTTCATTTTCAGAAACACAATACCATCCTTGAAGCCGCGGAAGGTGATGTCGCCGCCATCCCCCGCCACAGCCGGGCGGATGCGGGTGTCCAGCAATTCCTTGATCGTGGCCACGGTTTCGGCATCGGCAGGCGAAAAAAACTCGGCTGAATCAGAATTAACTGCGGGCGCCGCACCGGTGAGCAAAGGCCCGCCGGACATGAAATGCTCCATGATTGCGCCCAGTATCGCCGGTTTCAGATGCTGCCATTCGCCCGCATCCTTGGTAACGGAGACGAAATCGCCGCCAAAAAACACATTGGTCACGCCATTGATGGCAAAAAGCGCCGAAGCCAGCGGCGACTGGCGCGCATCCTCAGCCGTGGTGAATTCAACAGCGCCGCCTTCCAGCACGGCGCGGCCGGGCAAAAATTTCAATGTTGCCGGATTGGGGGTGGATTCGGTTTGAATAAACATGGATTTCTCCTGACGCTCCGGTTCAAGGCCGGGGGTGGACAATAGTTTCTATATGAGCCTGCTGATGCTCAGGATCAAGTGTTTTGCGTGAAAACAGCCCGCAGTTCGGCGGGCAGGCGCGTGGGTTTTCCGCCTTTGATCACGGCAATTTTGACCTCAGCCGTCAGCAGACAGATATCCTCACGCCAGATGCTCTGCTGCATCACCAGTGAGGCACCGGCAATGGCGGTGATCTGCGTGCGCACCTCAATCAGATCATCCATCCGTGCCGGCTTGATAAAATCCAGCACCATGTGGCGCACAACAAAGGCCAGCGCCGCGCCGTCATGCGCCTGAGACTGCACAATGCCGAAGCTGCGCAACACTTCGGTGCGGCCACGCTCCAGAAACCGGAGATAAGAGGCATGATAAACCAGACCGGAAAAATCCGTGTCCTCATAATAGACACGCAGATTATGCTGCCAAAACTGCATGGCCCGGCCTTTTCGATTTACTCTTTGACTTTAAGGCTTTTGAGCTGAGCAAAGACAGAGTCCACGTCGATGTCATCGTCTTTCGGGGCCTGCGGCACGCGGATGCCGAACACGTCGGCTTCCGAAGTGCGCTCAGGGCCGGGCTTGGCTGTGGTGACCTCTGCCGAAACCAGCGTCTGGCTGCGGTCTTCCTCAACTCTGGGCTTATCCTTGGAGGCGCGGGCCACCTCAAAATCAAGATCAATCTGCGAGCACAGGCCCAGCGTCACCGGATCCATCGGCGAAAGATTGGCCGAATTCCAGTGCGACCGCTCGCGGATTGAATCGAGCGTGGTCTTGGTGGTGCCCACCAGACGCATCAGCTGGGAGTCTTTCAATTCTGGATGGTTGCGCACCAGCCAGAGAATGGCATTGGGCCGGTCCTGACGGCGCGAGAGCGGCGTATAACGCGCCCCGCGAATTTTCTTGGGCTCCGGCAATTTGACCTTGGACACGGCCAGAACCAGATGATGCTCGGGATCTTTTTCGCCCTTGGCAATTTCATCGCGCGTCAGCTGGCCGAATGTCACCGGATCATGCCCCTTGATGCCGGTGGCCACCTCACCATCGGCAATGCCCTTCACCTCCAGCGGGTGCAGTTTGCAAAAATCGGCAATCTGCTGAAAGGTCAATGATGTATTCTCAACCAGCCAGACGGCGGTGGCCTTCGGCATGAGGGGCGCGTTGCTCATAAAAAACTCCATTGATCTTGGCTCAGCCCATGGCAAGTCAGGCCCTTTCGCGGGCTGGTGTGGCTAAAGCAGCACACACCTTAACTTTATCCATGACGGGAATGGCTTTTCTATAGGCGCATTCGCGTAAAAAGGCAAATTTTATCCACAAGCTGTGATGCGAATAAATGCCGAGGTCTTACTCCATCCGCAGCACGATTTTGCCAATATGGGCCGAGCTTTCCATCCGTTCATGGGCTTTGGCGGCGTCTTTGAGTTCAAACACCGAATCAATCAGCGGCCTGCACCTGCCCTCCGCCAGCAAAGGCCAGACATGAGTGCGCAGATTTTGCGCAATCGCCGCCTTATCTTCATGGCTGCGCGGGCGCAGGGTTGAGCCGGTGTGGTGCAGGCGCTTGGTCATCAGCAGGCGCAGGTCAACATTGACCTTCGGCGTTTTCAGAAAGGCGATCTGCACAATGCGCCCCTCGACAGCCGCCGCCTCGTAATTACGGTTGACATAATCCCCGCCGACCATATCGAGAATGACATCAGCGCCGCGCCCCTGCGTGACGCGCTGCACCTCGGCGACATAGTCGGCTTCATGATAATTTATGGCCAAATCCGCGCCCAGCTTCAGGCAGGCCGCCGCCTTTTCGGCACTGCCGACCGTGACAATCACCGTTGCACCAAAGGCCTTGGCCAGCATGATGGCCGTGGTGCCAATGCCGGATGTGCCGCCATGCACCAAAAGGGTCTCGCCCGCCTTCAAAGCCGCGCGGTCAAACACATTGCTCCAGACCGTGAAAAATGTCTCCGGAATGGCCGCCGCCTCGATCAGTGACAGATCCCCCGGCACCGGCAAGGCATGGTCAGCCGCCACTTTCGCAAATTGCGCATAGCCACCGCCCGCCACCAGCGCACAAACGCGGTCGCCGATTTTATGCGTGGTCACATCCGCGCCCAAGGCCACCACCTCGCCCGCCACTTCCAGCCCCGGCAGATCAGAGGCGCCAGGCGGCGGCGGATAGACCCCCAGCCGCTGCAAAACATCCGGACGGTTGACGCCGGCCGCGGCCACACGGATGAGAATGTCATGCCGGCCAAATTCCGGCACGGCACGCTGCGCCGCAACAAGCACCTCCGGCCCGCCAAACCCGGATATTTCCACAACTGTCATGAGGGACATCAAACGCTCCTGCCACAGGTTTTCAACACTCTAGTCCCGTGTGATAAAAAAGATTATGAGAAAAATATAGCCCCGCCGCATGGAGAAGATGATGACAGACCTGTCAGATGATAGTTTTGGCCAGAGCCCGCGCAAGCAAAACCCGACACATGACATCGGCGCCCCGCTCGACAGCCTTTCAATCACCGAACTGGACGAGCGCATTCTGCTGCTTCATGCAGAAATCGAGCGGCTGAACGCTGCCCGCCTGGCAAAACTGGCTTCAAAATCAGCCGCAGATCAATTTTTCAAATCCTAACCGGTGAGGGGCTATTGTCATCCTCACCAAACCATCTGTGCCAAAACAGGACATTTTGATAAAGATTTATCCAAATTTAAACCTTTATTAAGATATGGGATTTAATATTAAATCCTATCAAGTGCGTAATTTTTATGGATTGACGCATTGATTCATTCCTCCCTGTTGGACTTTGAAAGCCATTTCCTTATTTCGGAATGGCTTTTTTTTTAGTTTGTGACATACTCAAGATGAGTTCCACATTAATACAGCTTTTAAAATAAAATATTGATGATTTCATGTGAAATTAAACTTACCTTCTGCATAATATAGACGCATGATTTTAAAATTATAAAGCTCAACCATCAGATATATGTACTATAAACATGTAAAACTTGAGTGAGGCGTAAGACCATGGCCATCTCGTCCAAAATCAATCAAACCTCTGAACACGGCACAGTGGCCATTTCCCTTGGTGACAAAATTGCCGCATCCCAGAGCTTTAAATATCTGTTCCAGGACGGCATGGCGCTGGTGGAACGCGCGGCGCTTTATCTCGAAACCGAGGGACGCGCCCAGTCGCAACAGCTGGATCATGCTGTGTGTGTGGCCTACACAACGGAATCCATGCGGCTGACCACCCGGCTGATGCATATTGCTGCCTGGCTGCTGTATCAGCGCGCAGTCAATGAGGGTGAGATCAGCCTTGCGGATGCCGCTGCAGAAAAATCGAAATTCCAGTTTAATACACAAGAGCTCTGCTCAACCGGTGGTCTGTTCACCCAGCTGCCGCATGAGCTGCAAGACATTTGCCTGCATTCTCTGCGCATTCAGCACAGGGTTCAGCATCTGGATCTGCTGTTATGTTCCGATTCCGCAACAAAGCCCGGCCATGAGCGGCCGGTGGACAACCTGCATCAGCACTTGCGCGCGGCCTTTCAGATTGGCGAATGACATCTATCCGCACACGTAAAAATACCCCGCAGACGCTGTCTGACGGGGTATTTTATAAGCACAGCGTGTGATTAAGCAGGAATGCGCTCGTCCATTTCACCCGGTTCACGCAGAACATAACCACGGCCCCAGACAGTCTCGATATAATTGAGGCCTTCGGACGCATTGGCCAGCTTCTTGCGCAATTTACAGATGAACACGTCGATGATTTTCAACTCGGGTTCGTCCATGCCGCCATAAAGATGGTTCAGGAACATTTCCTTGGTCAGCGTGGTGCCTTTGCGCAAGGACAGCAGCTCCAGCATCTGATATTCCTTGCCGGTCAGATGAACACGGTTACCCGCCACTTCCACGGTTTTCTGATCCAGATTGACCACAAGATCACCGGTCAGAATCACCGATTGCGCATGGCCCTTTGACCGGCGCACAATGGCATGGATACGGGCCACCAGTTCGTCTTTATGGAACGGTTTGGTCAGATAATCATCCGCGCCAAAGCCGAGACCCTTCACCTTATCCTCAATTCCGGCAAGGCCGGAAAGAATTAATATAGGTGTCTTGATTTTTGCCACCCGCAGCGAGCGCAAAACCTCATAGCCGGACATGTCCGGCAGATTGAGATCGAGCAAAATGATATCATAATCATAAAGCTTGCCCAGATCGATGCCTTCTTCGCCCAGGTCCGTTGTATAAACATTGAATGCCTCAGATTTGAGCATTAATTCAATGCTTTGCGCTGTGGCGCTATCGTCTTCTACCAGAAGTACGCGCATGTGTTTTCCCCGCCCTTGCTGCCCGATTCACACATGTTTCAGTGCGCGATAAACCAAGCCGCAGCCCAAATTGACTCCAAGGGGTTCTGCCCCTGCATTACACGACTCAAACCTAAAGAACATTGGTTAACAAAGTCTGAGTGCAACGGAAAGGATTTAGAAAGAATTTTCGTTTCCACAGTAAAAAAATTTCCGCGTATCCAACTGAATCCGCTGTTTTGTGCGATTCAGGCCAGATTGTACCAAGATAGCACATTAAAAATAAAATTTTCGGCAAATAACACCCATGTTGGTAAGGAATGGATAACCTCCCTGCATCATAATGCCTATGTCTCGCGGAACATGTTTTAATTGGTCACTGCCTTCTGGAGTATTGCGTATGAAGTCCCGGGACAGCCTTATCCGTCTCAAACGGTTTCAAGTTGATGATCATCGTCGCAGAATCGCCAAAATCGAACTGATGATCAATGAATTCAGCCGTATGGTGGTTGAGCTCGACCGCGAGATTGTCTCCGAGGAAAGCAAATCCGGCATTACGGATCCGGCACATTTTGCCTATCCCACCTATGCGCGCTCAGCCCGGTCCCGGCGCGACAATCTGAAACAATCCGTGGAGGAGCTCAACGGACAGATCACCGAGGTGCGGGCCAAGCTGGACATTGCCCTTCAGGACCTGCAAAAGGCTGAAGCGCTGGATGGGCGCGAACGTGGCGAAGTGCGCTCAAGCGACCTGCGACAAATGGCTTAAGTCTCTGCCCGGCCCCGTCACCTGTGACCTATCGCTGGACGCCGCTTCTGCGGGCTGCTAGGACATTCGGATGTCTAGAAACATCCGAGACCTGTCATGTGCATAACCTTGGCCTATTCAAGGTTTTGAATTATCAACAACAGGTGGGGTTTAAGTCCGGAACCATATGAAACGCATCTCCGACTATATATGGCCGCTCATCGGTATTTTCGCGGTCATATTCTCACTCTATCTGCTCTATGGCGAGCTGAACGGACTTTCCGCGAAGGATATCGGCCAGAGCCTTGCCTGTATTCCGGTGGCCCGCTGGGGCCTTGCCATTTTGGGCACATTCATCGCCTATATGGCGCTGGCCTGGTATGATCGCATTGCCCTGCTGCATCTTGGCCACAAGCTGGGATGGCTGTTTATTTCGGCCGTATCCTTCACCACTTATGCCTTGTCGCATAATATTGGCGCTTCGGTCTTTTCCGGTGCTGTGGTGCGCTACCGGGCCTATTCCACCAAGGGCCTGACCATTGCTGAGATCGGGCTGCTTGTCGCCTTTACAGCCTTCACCTTTGCGCTGGGCACCATGCTGCTGGGCGGCATTGTGTTGGTTCTCGAACCGCAGGTGGTCAAACATATTCTGCATGTTCCCCTGTTCACCCTGCGCATGACCGGACTGGGGATGCTGACCTTTATCAGCGCCTATCTGATTGCCTCGGCTCTGAATCTGCCGGCGATTGACATTCCGTCCCGGCCTTTGCCGGTTCTGCGCCTCGGGAGATTGACATTCGGGCCATGGGCCACGCCATCGGTGCATCTGGAATATCCGCATCTGTCGATAACCCTGCGGCAACTGGCGGCCGGGCCACTGGAATTGCTGGGGGCGGCGGCCATTATCTATTTTGCCTTGCCGGACGCTGGCAATCCGGGGTTTTTCATTATTCTGGGTGTGTTTCTGGCCTCATTCTCGGCAGCGCTGATCAGCCATGCGCCGGGCGGGCTCGGCGTTCTGGAATTTGTATTTGTCAAGGCTTTGCCAGACATGCCCAAAGCCGATATTGTGGCGGCTCTGCTGGTCTGGCGCCTGTTATATCTGATTTTACCGCTGATTCTGGCCATATTTACCGTTATCATATTCGAGCGGCAGCGCTTGGCCGAACATCTGCGGGCAAAGATGAAAACGCCCAAGCCATAAATCTGTGAGGATCGCATGTATCTTCCCCCGCATTTTCGTGTCGATACCCTGAAAGATCAGCATGATCTGATCCGGAACCATCCGCTGGGTCTGTTGGTGTCGCAGAGCACGCAGGGTCTGACAGCCAATCCGATCCCATTTGTTCTGGATGCCGATCACGGAGAACTGGGCTGTCTGCGCGGTCATCTGGCGCGCTCCAATGGGCAATGGGCTGAATTGGGCCAGAATCCGGAAGCGCTGGTGATTTTTTCTGGCCTCGACCATTATATTAGCCCGTCCTATTACCCCAGCAAGCAGGAACATGGCAAAGTGGTGCCAACCTGGAATTATATTCAGGTACATGTCTATGGCCATGTGGTGATTCATGAGGATGCGGGCTGGCTGCGGGCACAGATCGGCGCTCTGACAGACCAGCACGAAGGGAAACGGACCACGCCCTGGGCCGTGGACTATGCGCCGGAGCCTTTTATTGCCGCACAGATGCGCGCCATCGTCGGCGTTGAGATCCACATCCAACGTATCGAAGGTAAGTGGAAACTCAGCCAGAACCGCACAGAGGCCGATCAGTTGGGCGTACATAAAGGATTGAAGGCTGAAGATAATAATACAGCGCAGCTTATGGCGGCAATGATTCCAAAAATATCTTAAATTCAATCACAAGATGCTGAAATAATTATCCGGCCACTTACTGACGATAATGCTGGATTCGCGTGGTGCGCAAACCTGCAAGGCCGTGCTGGTCAATGGAAATCTGCCAAGACAGAAATTCATCGACGGTCAGCGTATAGCGCGTGCAGGCTTCCTCAAGAGACAGAAGACCGCCGCGTACAGCCGCAACCACTTCAGCCTTGCGCCGGATCACCCAGCGGCGGGTGCTTGCGGGGGGCAGATCCGCGATTGTAAGGGGGCTTCCGTCCGGTCCGATCACATATTTCACGCGCGGACGTTGTGCTTCTACCATGGGATACTCGCTTGACTAAACTCAACTCAACATCAGCAATTTATCGGATGTTATTTAAAAAACATTGAATTATATCCCGATGATTTTATGCAAAAGCCCTTGAAAATACGTCAAATTCTTTCCAACTGATTAGAGAGGGTGAAAATGTGTTTCCCTTCGGGACACCCGCAGGCGCACAGATAATTTTCTTGCATCCGCGCGCAAAAAGTCTTTCTACTTGCCCGTGAACAGAAACTTCCGGCCTTGAACCGGAAAGGATCAGACAGAATGAACATTTCATCAAACGAACATGGCCTCAACAGCCTCGGCCTGCCCAAAGCCCCCAAAGACACGCGCGTGGTGGTGGCGATGTCCGGCGGCGTTGACTCCAGCGTGGTGGCCGCCCTGCTGCACGCACAGGGCTATGATGTGCTGGGCATAACCCTGCAGCTTTATGATCATGGCGCCGCCATTCACCGCAAAGGGGCCTGCTGCGCCGGACAGGATATTTATGACGCGCAGGTGGTGGCCGAGCGGCTTGGCATTCCGCATTATGTGCTAGATTATGAAACCCGCTTTCGCGCCAAGGTGATCGATGATTTTGCCCTGAGCTATGCGCGGGGCGAAACGCCCATTCCCTGCGTGGCCTGCAACCAGCATATCAAATTCAA
>DAIMHB010000029.1:0-11567 GCA_036723545.1 Beijerinckiaceae bacterium | reverse complement strand
AAAATAGGCGGGCAGCAGCTTGCCCACCATCACATTGGCACCCGTCACGGCCAGCGGCCCGCCTATTTTCCCAAGATTTTCGGGCCAAACCAGAGCGAGGCGCTGGATGTTGACTCTGTGCGCGCGGCGTTTGAGGATATGGCCCGCGAGGTGGGCGACGGGCGCACGCCGGAACAGGTGGCCGATGGTTTTATTCAGATTGCGGTGGCCAATATGGCCGAGGCGATCAAGAAAATTTCAGTGGCGCGCGGCTATGATGTCACCAAATATGCGCTGAACTGCTTTGGCGGCGCGGGCGGGCAACATGCCTGCGCGGTGGCCGATGCTTTATCGATGAAAACGGTGCTGATTCATCCGCTCTCCTCGCTTTTGTCGGCCTATGGCATGGGACTGGCGGATATTCGCGCCTATCGCTCGCAAGGCCTGGAGCATGTGCTGGACGCGCAGGCGCTGGATATCATCAATCACATGGGCGCGGAACTTGGCGCGCAGGCGCGGGCAGAAGTGGCGGCGCAGGGTGTTGAACATGCCGATATTGACGTGCATGTCTCAGCTCATATCCGCTATGCCGGGACGGATACGGCGCTGGTGCTGCCCATGCCCAAAGGCGGGGATATTCTGGCCAAACTGCAACGCGCCTTTGAAAAGGCCCATAAGGCCCGCTTCGGCTTTATGGACCGCGCCAAGGTGATAATGCTGGAGGCCGTGTCGGTGGAGGCGGTGGGCGGCGGTGCCAAGTTCAGCGAGCGTAAAAGCGCTGTCACAACGCAGGCTGCAAAATCAACCGCACACACCCGCTTTTTCGCGCAAGGTCAATGGCATGAGGCTGAAATTTACCTGCGCCAGAACCTGCATCGCGGGCAGATTATGCGCGGCCCCGCTCTGCTGATTGAACCGCACCAGACTATTGTTATCGAACAGGGCTGGCAGGCGGAGATCACCGCCAAAGACCATATTGTGCTCACCCGCATTGAGGCTTTGGCACCGCGCGTCGCCATTGGCACCAAGGCCGACCCCGTGCTGCTGGAAATTTTCAACAATCTGTTCATGTCCATCGCCGAGCAAATGGGCGTGACGCTGCAAAACACCGCCTATTCTGTGAACATCAAAGAGCGGCTGGATTTTTCCTGTGCGGTGTTTGATGCAGAAGGGCGCTTGGTGGCCAATGCGCCGCATATGCCGGTGCATCTGGGTTCGATGGATCGCTCAGTGGAGACGATTATCCGGCAAAATGCCCATATCCGGCCGGGCGATGTTTATGCGCTCAATGCGCCCTATAATGGCGGTACACATCTGCCCGATATTACCGTGTGCACGCCGGTGTTTGACGCGGCGAAAAAAAATATTTTGTTCTGGGTGGCGTCGCGCGGCCACCATGCCGATATTGGCGGCCTGTCGCCCGGCTCCATGTCGCCCAAGGCCACCCATATCACGCAGGAGGGCGTCTATATTGACAATTTCAAGCTGGTGGATCGCGGCAAATTCCGCGAGGCGGCGCTGCGGGAATTGCTGCTGGGCGCGGACTATCCGGTGCGCAATGTCGTTCAGAATATCAATGATTTGAAGGCGCAGATTGCCGCCAATGAAAAGGGCGTGCAGGAGCTGCGCAAGATCATCAATGAATTTGGTCTCGACACCGTGCAGGCCTATATGGGCCATGTGCAGGACAATGCCGCTGAAAGTGTGGCCCGCCTGATTGAACGCCTCAATGACTGCGCATTTTCTTACGAAATGGATCAGGGCACCTTCATCAAGGTGAAAATCACAGTCGATAGGCAAAAGCGCGAGGCCACCATTGACTTCACCGGCACCTCGCCGCAGCAACCGACCAATTTCAACGCGCCGGAACCCGTCACCCGCGCGGCGGTGCTCTATGTGTTTCGTGTGATGGTGGAGGATGATATTCCGATGAATGCGGGCTGTTTGCGCCCGCTGCACATCATTGTGCCGAAAGGCTCACTGCTCAGCCCCACCTATCCGGCGGCGGTGGTGGCGGGCAATGTCGAGACGTCTCAGGCGGTCACCGATACATTGTTCGGCGCATTGGGGGCGCTGGCCGCCGCGCAGGGCACGATGAATAATCTCACCTATGGCAATGAGAAATATCAATATTATGAAACCATCTGTTCCGGCGCGCCGGCGGGCGAGGGCTTTCACGGCGCATCCGGCGTGCACACCCACATGACCAATTCCCGCCTCACCGACCCGGAAATTCTGGAATATCGCTTTCCCGTGGTGCTGGAGGATTTTCACATCCGGCGCGGCTCGGGCGGCAAGGGCCAATGGAACGCGGGAGATGGCACCTCGCGCACCATTCGCTTCCGTGAAAAAATGGATCTGGCGCTGCTCACCGGCCACCGCCGCGTGCCGAATTTTGGCCTGAAAGGCGGTGCAAGCGGCGAGTTGGGGCATAATCTGGTGCGTCATCTGGACGGCACTATAGAGGAATTGCCCGGCTGCACCCAGACCGTGCTGGAGGCCGGTGAGGCGATCACCATTATCACCCCGACGGGCGGTGGGTATGGCACACCGGGGTAAAGCCTCGCATCAACATAAAAATCCCCCCATCATGAGGAGGCCGCAGGCCGTCTCGAAGGATGATGGGCATAAATCAAATGCCCTCACCCCATCCCTCTCCCCGCCCAGCGGGGCGAGGGAGATGATTGCGTGTAAAGGCAACAGATTCTAGCGCGGCAGAACCGTCTCACCCATCAGATATTCATCAATGGACGCGGCGCATTGACGGCCTTCGCGGATCGCCCAGACGACCAGAGACTGGCCACGGCGCATATCACCACAGGCAAAGACCTTGTCCGCACTGGCGGCATAGGACTTCACATCCGCCGCAACATTGCCGCGCGCATCGAGCTTCACGCCCAGACTGTTGAGCAGGCCCTCATGAATCGGCGAGACAAAGCCCATCGCCAGCAGAACGAGATCTGCCTTGATCTGGAATTCCGTGCCGGGAATCGGCTGGAACTTCGCGTCCACCCGCACACAATCCACCGATTTGACCACGCCGTTTTCGCCATTGATCCGCACGGTATTGACGGCGAAATCACGCACCGCGCCTTCTTCCTGCGAGGAGGAGGTGCGCATTTTCAGCGGCCAGTTCGGCCAGGTCATCAGCTTGTCTTCCTTTTCGGGAGGGGCTGGCATGATTTCAAGCTGCGTGACGGACAAAGCGCCCTGCCGGATCGAGGTGCCGATGCAATCCGAACCCGTATCGCCACCGCCGATCACCAGCACATGCTTCTGACCAGCAAGAATGGGCGTGTTGCTGCCCACAGGCTCATGGCTGACGCGGCGGTTCTGCTGCGGCAGAAAATCCATGGCAAAATGCACACCGCTCAGCTCGCGCCCGGGCACTGTCAGGTCACGCGGCTTTTCCGAGCCCCCGGCCAGCGCCACGGCATCATGATCGGCCAGAAGCTGGTCAATCGTATAATCCACACCCACATTGACGCCGGTATGGAAAATCACGCCTTCAGCCGCCATTTGCGCCGCACGCCGGTCAATCAGCTTCTTGTCGAGCTTGAAATCCGGAATGCCATAGCGCATCAAGCCGCCGGGCTTCTGGTTTTTCTCAAAAACATGCACCTCGTGCCCCGCGCGCGCGAGCTGCTGGGCGCAGGCCAGACCCGCAGGGCCGGAGCCGACAACAGCAACTTTCTTGCCTGTTTTCTGCTCGGCAATTTCCGGCTTGATCCAGCCATGTTCCCAAGCACGATCGACAATGGCACATTCGATGGACTTGATCGTCACCGGCGTGTCCGGCAGATTGAGTGTGCAGGCCGCCTCGCAGGGCGCGGGGCAGATACGGCCGGTAAATTCCGGAAAATTATTGGTGGAGTGCAGGTTGCGCGATGCCTCCTCCCAGTTGCCCAGATAAACGAGATCATTCCAGTCCGGAATCTGATTATTAACCGGGCAGCCATTGTGGCAATAGGGAATGCCACAATTCATGCAGCGCGCGGCTTGGTCGCGCGTGGCCTCTTCAGAGAGCGGAATGACAAATTCCTTGAAGTGGCGGATACGATCCGAGGCCGGCGCATAGCGCCGGTCACGACGATCAATCTCAAGAAAGCCAGTGACCTTTCCCATCTTTATTCTCCCGCCACGAGCTGTGGCTCGCTCTGTTGTGCCATAAGTTCCTTGAGGGCGCGGCGATATTCCACCGGCATAACCTTGCGGAATTTCGGCAGATATTGATCCCAATGCGCCAGAATATGTCTGGCGCGCTCGGAACCCGTATAGCGCGCATGGTTGGCGATGAGCTGATGCAGGCGCTCGCCGTCAAAACGGGTCATATCCGCCATCACATCCACCCGGCCATGACCCTCAAGGTCGCCGCCATGATGATGCAGCCGCTCGTTCAGCTCTTCCTCCTCGGCGACGGGTTCCAGTTCCACCATCGCAAGGTTGCAGCGCTGCTCGAATGTGCCGTCCTCATCCAGCACATAGGCAATGCCGCCGGACATGCCCGCCGCAAAATTGCGCCCGGTCTGGCCGATGACAACCACAATGCCGCCGGTCATATATTCGCAGCCATGATCGCCGGTGCCTTCCACCACGGCAATCGCGCCGGAGTTGCGCACGGCAAAGCGCTCACCCACCACACCGCGGAAATAGCATTCACCGGCAATCGCGCCATAAAGCAGCGTATTGCCTGCGATAATGCTGTTTTCTGCCACGATCTTGGCGGCGCTCTTGGGCGGATAGATCATAATTCTACCGCCCGAAAGCCCCTTGCCGACATAGTCATTGGCCTCGCCTTCCAGCTCCAATGTCACGCCATGCGCCGCCCATGCGCCGAAGCTCTGGCCGGCTGTGCCGGAAAACTTCACATGGACTGTGTCATCCGGCAGGCCCTTATGGCCATATTTACGCGCAATCTCACCCGACAGCATCGCGCCTGCGGTGCGGTTGGTGTTGTTGATCGGCGTTTCTATGATCACCGGCGTCTGGCTCTCCAGCGCAGGCTTGGCCTTTTCAATCAGGGTGCGGTCCAACACATGATCAAGATCATGATCCTGCGCCTCGGAATGATAAATGGTCGCACCGGCCCAGGGGGTGGGCTTGTGGAACATTTTGGTGAAGTCGAGACCATTGGCCTTCCAATGGTCAACAGCGCGGGTTTTATCCAGCATCTGCATCTGGCCGACCATTTCATTGAAGGTCCGATAGCCCATCTGCGCCATGAGTTCGCGCACCTCCTCCGCCATGAAGAAGAAGAAATTGATGACATGCTCCGGCTGGCCGACAAAGCGCTTGCGCAGCACCGGGTCCTGCGTGGCCACACCCACGGGGCAGGTGTTGAGATGGCACTTGCGCATCATGACGCAGCCCGCCGCCACCAGCGGTGCCGTGGCGCAGCCGAACTCATCCGCGCCGAGCAGCGCGCCAATGACCACATCGCGGCCCGTGCGGATGCCGCCATCCACCTGCACTGTAATGCGTGAGCGCAGGTTGTTGAGCACCAAAGTCTGATGGGTTTCGGCAAGGCCGATCTCCCAGGGCGAGCCCGTATGCTTGATCGAGGTCAGCGGCGAAGCGCCGGTTCCGCCTTCAAAACCGGAAATGGTGACATGATCCGCCTTACACTTGGAGACACCGGCGGCAACCGTGCCAACACCCACCTCAGACACCAGCTTGACCGAGGCCTGCGCCGCCGGATTGACGTTTTTCAGGTCGTAAATCAGCTGCTTGAGGTCTTCGATCGAGTAAATATCATGGTGCGTCGGCGGCGAGATCAGGCCCACGCCCTGTGTGGAGTGGCGCACCTTGGCAATGACGGCATCCACCTTATGGCCGGGCAGCTGGCCGCCCTCACCGGGCTTGGCACCTTGCGCCATTTTAATCTGCATCATGTCCGAATTGACGAGATATTCGGTGGTGACGCCAAAGCGGCCAGAGGCCACCTGCTTGATGGCCGAGCGCATCGAATCGCCATTGGCCATGGGCAGATAGCGGTCCGCTTCCTCGCCGCCCTCGCCGGTATTCGACTTCGCGCCAATGCGGTTCATGGCAATGGCGAGAGTTGTATGCGCCTCGCGCGAGATCGAGCCATAGGACATCGCCCCGGTGGCAAAGCGCTTGACGATTTCGGCAGCTGATTCAACCTCCGCCAGCGGCACCGGCTTGCGGCCCTCCTCCTCGGCACTCTTGATGCGGAACAGGCCGCGGATGGTGAGGAGCTTTTCGTCCTGCTCGTTCAGCAGCTTGGCATAGGCACGGAACTTGTCGCGGCTGTTGCCGCGCACCGCGTGCTGAAGCAGCGACACAGATTCCGGCGACCAGTTATGCGCCTCGCCGCGCTGGCGATAGGCATATTCACCGCCCACGTCCAGCGACGTGCGGTAAATCGGCGAGTCGCCAAAGGCGTCCCGATGGCGGCGCACCGTTTCTTCCGCCACCTCATCAAGGCCAACGCCCTCAATCGTGGTGGCTGTGCCGAAGAAATAGCGGTCAACAAAGGCCTGAGCCAAGCCCACCGCGTCAAAAATCTGCGCGCCGCAATAGGACTGATAGGTCGAAATGCCCATCTTGGACATGACCTTGAGAATACCCTTATCAATCGACTTGATGAAGCGCTTGACCACCTCGTAAGAGTCAACTTCCTCGGGGAATTCGGGGCGCATGGCGTCCAGCGTCTCGAAGGCCAGATAGGGGTTGATGGCTTCCGCGCCATAACCGGCGAGACAGCAGAAGTGATGCACCTCACGCGCTTCACCGGTTTCGACCACCAGGCCCACGGAAGTGCGCAAACCCTTGCGGATCAGGTGATGATGCACCGCCGCCGTGCCCAGCAGCGAGGGAATCGGAATCCGATCCGCGCCCACCATACGGTCGGACAGGATGATGATGTTATAGCCGCCATGCACAGCCGCCTCGGCGCGGTCACACAGACGCTCCAGCGCATCCGCCATGCCGGCAGCGCCCTTTTCCACCGGATAGGTCATATCCAGCGTCTTGGTGTCGAATGTATCCTCGACATGGCCGATGTTGCGGATCTTTTCCAGATCACCATTGGTCAGAATCGGCTGGCGCACTTCGAGGCGCTTGCGACGGGAGTTACCCTCCAGATCAAACAGGTTCGGGCGCGGGCCAATGAAGGAGACAAGGCTCATCACCAGCTCTTCACGGATCGGGTCAATCGGCGGATTGGTGACCTGCGCAAAGTTCTGCTTGAAATAGGTGTAGAGCAGCTTGGACTTGTCGGAGAGCACCGATATCGGCGTGTCTGTGCCCATTGAGCCGACAGCCTCCTGACCGGTGATCGCCATGGGCGCAAGCAGAATCTTCAGGTCTTCCTGACTGTAGCCAAAGGCCTGCTGACGGTCGAGCAAGGACACATCGGTGCGGGCGGCACGCGGCGCCACCGGCTTGAGGTCTTCCAGCACGATCTGGGTGCGCTCCAGCCACTGGCCGTAGGGCGAAGCCGTGGAGAGCGAGCGCTTGATCTCCTCATCGGAAATGATGCGGCCCTGTTCCAGATCCACCAGCAGCATTTTGCCGGGCTGCAAACGCCACTTGGTGACAATCTTCTCTTGCGGAATCGGCAAAACGCCCATTTCAGACGCCATCACCACCAGACCATCGTCGGTGACGAGATAGCGCGCGGGGCGCAGGCCGTTGCGGTCGAGCGTGGCGCCAATCTGGCGGCCATCGGTAAAGGCGACAGCGGCAGGCCCGTCCCATGGCTCCATGAGGGCGGCATGATATTCATAAAAATCACGCCGCGCCTGATCCATCAGCGGATTGCCGGACCAGGCCTCCGGAATCAGCATCATCATGGCATGGGTGAGGCTGTAGCCGCCCTGCACCAGAAATTCGAGCGCATTGTCGAAACAGGCGGTGTCGGACTGGCCCTCATAGGAAATCGGCCAGAGCTTGGAAATATCCGCACCAAACAGCTCACTGTCCACCGAGGCCTGGCGCGCCGCCATCCAGTTGACATTGCCGCGCAGGGTGTTGATCTCGCCATTATGCGCCACCATGCGATAAGGGTGAGAGAGCGACCATGTCGGGAACGTATTGGTTGAAAAGCGCTGATGCACCAATGCCAGCGCCGATTCCATGCGCGGGTCGCGCAGGTCCAGAAAATAATCCCCGAGTTGTGTGGCCAGCAACATGCCCTTATAGACAATGGTGCGTGAGGACAGCGACACAGGATAAAACTCGCGGGTGCGCACATCGCGCAGCGCATAGACGCGGGCCGAAATCACCTTGCGCACAATGTAAAGGCGGCGCTCGAAATCGTCCTGATGCTAATCGGCCTTGCCCTTACCAACAAAATATTGGGCATGGACGGGCTCGGTCGGCTTGACGCTCTCGCCAAGGCCGCTTGAATCCACCGGCACATTGCGCCAGCCCAGAAACACCTGACCCTCGTCGGCAATCGCCTTTTCAACAATGTCCTCGACAATCTTGCGGCCCTCAGTGTCGCGCGGCAAAAACAGTGCGCCCACAGCATAATGACCTTCAGGCGGCAGCGTGACGCCCGCCTTGGCCATTTCCTCGCGCAGAAAACGATCCGGAATTTGAATCAGCATACCGCAGCCATCGCCAGCCTTGGCATCCGCGCCCACAGCGCCGCGATGGTCAAGGTTGAGCAGAATTTCAAGACCCTTGGCCACAATGTCATGTGACTTCTTGTTGTGCATCTGCGCGACAAAACCGACGCCGCAGGCATCATGTTCATGGCGCGAATCATAAAGGCCCTGCGCTTGCGGCAGGCCGTTGGCGTGAAAAATCGGGTGCATGGCAGAATTTTCCTCAAATGAAGACAAAGTTGTGGTCGCGGTCAGACGTTTGAGACGTTTCTTTGCGCCGCCATGGGCAGAGGCAAATCCAAGGTCATCACGGCCTGTTTCACGTCTATTCGTCATTTTCTTGCTCCATCTGGTGATTTCAACGGCAAGAGGCCGCTTCAACAACCATTTTCACTTCATTCGGTCCATAATGGTCAGTATAACTGTCCCATTTTCGGGCGCTGCAATCTGACAGATTTTAACGCTCCCGACAAGCGGGGGTAAGCCCTGAATTTTAGGCAAAATGCAGGCTTTATTCGACCCTGTGACATCTATGTGCCATATAAGGGCAAGGATCAATGATTTTGGGTTATGTGATGAATTTTGCCAGTGACAATGCCGCTCCGGCCAGCGATAAAATTTTAGCCGCTCTGCTCACCGCCAATCAGGGCTTTGCCAGCGCCTATGGTGCCGATATCTGGTCGAAATCTGCCGAGGACAAACTGCGGGAGATTTTTGAGCATGATTGCCGGGTTTTTCTGCTCAGCACCGGCACAGCCGCCAATGCGCTGGCGCTCAGCAGTGTTTGCCCGCCCTGGGGCGCAGTTTTGTGCCATGATCAGGCGCATATCGTTACGGATGAATGCGGCGCACCGGAATTTTTCACCCATGGCGCCAAGCTGGTGGGCATTGCCGGAGACAAGGGCAAGATCACACCGGAGGGTGTGCAGGCCGCGCTCAAAACCCTGCCCAGAGGCGTGATGCACAATGTGCAACCGGCTGTTGTGTCGCTGTCACAGGCCACAGAAAGCGGCACGGCCTATAGCTGCGCCGAGATTGCGGCCCTGAGTGCGGTTGCACATGCCCAAAATTTAAGCATCCATATGGACGGGGCGCGCTTTGCCAATGCCATGTTGCATCTGGGCTGCACCCCCGCGCAAATGACATGGCAGGCGGGCGTGGATGTGCTCTACTTCGGGGCCAGTAAAAACGGCACCTTCGCCTGCGAGGCCGTGATTTTCTTCAATGCGGCACAGGCCGAACATTTTGCCTATTTGCGCAAGCGTTCGGGCCATACGCTTTCAAAAGGTCGCCTGCTCGGCGCACAGATGAAGGCCTATCTCGACGATGGCCACTGGCTTGAGCTTGCCGCCCATGCCAATACCATGGCGGCACGTCTGGCCGCAGGTGTGCAGGCTGTCGAAAATGTGCGTCTGGCCTGGCCGGTCGAGGCCAATGAGCTTTTTGTGATTATGCCGCGCACCAAAGCCAGAGCTTTGCAGGCGGCCGGTGCCGTGTTTTATGAATGGCGCAACCATGCCCTGCCCCCTGACCAGCGCCCGCAAGAAGATGAGGCCTTCATCCGGCTGATCTGCTCCTTTGCCACCACTGCGGCTGAGGTGACACGGTTTCTTGAGGTGCTGGCCAGCTAATTCCGGCCAGACCCTAGCAATCTGCCGCGCTTCGTCCTATGTTAAAGGGGCGAGGCTGCGGAGTTTGTGAGGATTGTATACTCGGGGCCTTATCGACACCCAGGGAGCTGTCCCTGTTCTCGTCCGTGGACTTGAGCACATGGCGCCCACCTACTAGTTAGGTTCCCGGGATCGATATCCCACGGCTTTGTGGCTTCGCACTTTCTTCAACAATGGACGTAAAATGCAGGATAAGGCCTTTTTTCGTGCCAAGGCTTTAGCCGCCAGAAGTGCCCTGAGTGCCGACACCCGCGCCGCCTTCAGCGCAAAAATAGCCCAGCTTGTGATGACGCTTGCGGCTGATTTTCCCCAAGGGCCGGTGTCGCTGTTCTGGCCGATCCGCTCTGAAATTGACACGCGCCCGCTGATGACATTGCTGCGCGAGGCCGGATTTGCGCTTGCCTTGCCCCGTGTGGAGGGCTCCAGCCTTGAATTTCGCCTGTGGGACGGCAGCGCGCCACTGGTGAGCGGTGCCTTCGGCCTTTTTGAACCCGCACTGGACGCGCCGCTGTGCCGCCCCGCCACCATGCTGATTCCGCTGGCGGCCTTTGACCGCGCCGGCCACCGCATCGGCTATGGCAAAGGCTTTTATGACCGCGCCATTGCCGCGCTCAACCCCAAGTGCAAGATCGGTCTGGCCTTCTCAGTGCAGGAAATTGCCGCCGTGCCTTTTGAGGGCCATGATGAGCGGCTGGATCGAATCATAACCGAAAACGGCGTGATTGTACCCTCACCCT
The DNA here is from genome assembly GCA_036723545.1 of Beijerinckiaceae bacterium. GTDB lineage: Bacteria > Pseudomonadota > Alphaproteobacteria > Rhizobiales > Beijerinckiaceae > JANXSV01. The sequence continues at coordinate 605 of DAIMHB010000029.1, read as the reverse complement.
CCGCCCACTCATCCTCCCCTCACGCTCTCCCCTGAGCCTGTCGAAGGATGACAGGAACAGGGGATTTTTACAGTCTGTAAAAAATGAAGTGCCTAAATGCCCTTTTCCTTCAGCGCCGCGCTGATTTCAGTGAGAATGGCGGGATCGTCAATCGTGGCGGGGGTTGTCCACGGATCATGATCGGCGATTTTCTTCATCGTGCCGCGCAGAATTTTGCCTGAGCGGGTTTTGGGCAGGCGCGGCACAGTCAGCACCAGCTTAAACGCCGCCACCGGCCCGATTTTATCGCGCACCAATTTCACAATTTCCTTTTCGATCACCTCATGCGGGCGGTTGGCGCCATGTTTGAGCACAATGAAGCCGCAGGGCTGCTCGCCCTTCAATGCGTCCTTAATGCCGATGACGGCGCATTCCGCCACATCGGGATGCGAGGAGAGCACCTCTTCCATGCCCCCCGTCGAGAGGCGATGACCCGCCACATTGATGATGTCATCGGTGCGGCCCATAATATAGAGATAGCCGTCCTCGTCGCGATATCCGGCATCCGAGGTGGAATAATAGCCGGGGAAGGCCTCCAGATAGGAGGAGATCATCCGGTCATCCGC
>DAIMHB010000028.1:0-11600 GCA_036723545.1 Beijerinckiaceae bacterium | reverse complement strand
TTCCACTCGAGCCTGGCCTCGTTATTTTGAATAAAGTGATTTTGGGAAAAACGCTTTCTGCATGAACCTCTGGTTCACAATTTAAGCGAAGCAGGTTTTTAAAAAAGTTTATTTTAACGGAGATTATTTCAATGACTCTTACAAAGAGCCTTCTTCTCGGTTCAGCAGCTGCCCTCGTTGCCGTTGCTTCCGCTCAGGCCGCTGATCTTCCTTCCAAGAAGGCAGCTCCTGCACAGTACGTCAAGATCTGCGACGCTGCCGGCGCAGGTTACTTCTACATTCCGGGTTCCGACACCTGCCTGAAGATTTCGGGCTATGTTGAAGTTGACGCGCATGGCCAGAACGTGGCTTCAAATGCCAATGCGTCTCAGGCTCAATATGGGCAGCATGCTTTCGACATCTCGGTTGATGCTGAATTGACAACCGACACTGTTACCAAGACCTCTTACGGCGACCTGACCACCCATTTGGCTCTCGAAACCGAAGCTGGTGCGCCTGGTTCGTTTAACGTTGGCGGTGGCACCACCAACACCTATCTCGACAAGGCCTATCTGACCTTCGCTGGCCTGACCGCTGGTAAGGTTGAAACCCTGTTCAACCACATTGAATCCGGTTACAACCATGCCATGTTCAACCCTGACTACTCGGTTGATGCGTTGCAGTATACCGCTTCTTTCGGTGGTGGCTTCTCGGCAACAATCTCGGTTGAAGATTCCAAATCAAACGCCACCGGTATAGGCGGTTATGAAGTCTGGACTGCAGGCAACCGCGCTCCGGACGTTGTTGGTCAGTTGGCTGTGAAGCAGGGCTGGGGTGAGGCTGGTGTTGACGCCGGTTTCCACAGTGCTGAAGCTTGGGGTTATACAGACTCCTCAAAAACCATCAATGGTTATGGCCTCGGCGCTTATGCCAAGATCAACCTGCCTACCCTTGCTGCTGGCGATTTCATCGGCTTCCAGGCTAACTATGACAAGAACGCGATTGCCTTCAGCGGCCTGACCCGTTCTGGCCAGCGTTTTGGTGGCTTCGCTGATGGTGAAGCTGGCGTATCCAATGTTAACTATGATCACATCATTGATGAAAATGGTGTTGGCCACGACCAGACCGGCTGGAATGCGATTGTTGACTTCCAGCACAACTGGTCGCCAACTGTCAGCACCACAATCGGTGGCAGCTATGGTCAGAACCGTTATTCTGATAATGGCTCGGATCAGAGTTACGCATTTGACTATAATGTCTATGCTATCGGCCAGGTTACCAAGTGGACCCCGGTTAAGGGTCTGGAATTCGGTATCGACACCACCTACATCCGCTATGAAGACAAGCCTTGTGAGTTTCAGACTGTTGAAATTGGCAAGACCAAGTCCTCGGACTTCCAGGTTGACTTCCGCGTCATTCGCTCGTTCTAATCTGATTTTTCAGGTTTGAGCTCAGGCCCCGGGGTTTTGTCCCCGGGGTTTTTTTATGTGCATCGCTTTTCTGGGGCTACCAGAGTGCTTGTCCTGTTGCATTGCAGTCTTTATAGAGGGCGCATGACGTCAGCTCCGCTTTTTCCTCACCGCCATCTTCTCTCGATTGAGGGCCTTCGCCCGCTTGAGATCAAACTGCTGCTGGATATGGCCGATGAGGCTGTGGATGTGTCGCGGCAGGTTGAAAAAAAACGGGCCGTGCTGCGCGGGCGCACGCAGATCAATCTGTTTTTTGAAAACAGCACCCGTACACAGGCCTCCTTCGAGCTGGCGGGCAAGCGCCTCGGCGCCGATGTGATGAATATGTCGGTCGCCAATTCATCTGTGAAAAAAGGCGAAACGCTGATTGATACGGCGATGACGCTGAATGCCATGCGGCCTGATCTGATCGTGGTGCGCCATGCCGCAGCGGGGGCTGTGCATCTTCTCGCCCGTAAGATTGATTGCTCCATCATCAATGCAGGGGATGGTGCTCATGAACACCCGACACAGGCCTTGCTGGACGGGCTGACCATCCGTCGCAACAAAGGGCGGATCGAAGGGCTGGTCGTGGCCATTTGCGGCGATATTTTGCATTCGCGCGTGGCACGCTCCAATATTATCCTGCTCAATGCCATGGGCGCGCGGGTGCGGGTGATCGGCCCCTCAACTCTGCTGCCCGCAGGCATCGAGGCGCTGGGTGTCGAGGTCTTCCGTGATATGAATGAGGGCCTGCGCGATGCTGATATTATCATGATGCTGCGCTTGCAGCGTGAGCGGATGAATGGCGCTTTTGTGCCCTCAACCCGTGAATATTTCCGCTTCTGGGGCCTGAGTGCGGAAAGGCTGGCGCTGGCTAAGTCCGATGCGCTGGTCATGCACCCCGGCCCGATGAACCGCGGGGTTGAAATTGCCTCCGAAGTGGCCGATGGCGCACAAAGCCTCATTCGCGAACAGGTGGAAATGGGTGTGGCTGTGCGCATGGCGGTGCTGGAGGCGCTGTCGCAGCATCTGCCCCGTGATCCTGCGCCGCGCATGGGAGGCGCCGCATGATTGCGCTGGTCAATGGTCATTTTACCGATGGCAGCCGTGGCGGCATGGTGCTGCGGGGCGGGCGTATTGCCGATTTTGGCCCGCATATCCGCAATGATTCTGTGCCGGAGGGCGCGCAGATCATTGATTGTGAAGGCGATCTCCTCAGCCCCGGGCTTCTCGATATGCAGGCTTTTGTTGGTGAGCCGGGCGGGGAATATCGGGAGACACTGGCCTCTGTCAGCCGCGCGGCGATGTTTGGCGGCGTCACTTCGCTCCTCACCATGCCCAATACCGAGCCTTGTGTTGATGATCCGGCGATTGTGGATTATTTGCGCCGCCGCGCCGGTGAAAAGGCCGATGTGCGGATTTATCCTGCGGCGGCTCTGACCAAAGGACTCGCCGGACAGGAAATTTCTGAAATCGGCCTGTTGCAGGAGGCCGGTGCCCTTGCCTTTACCGATGGCAAAAAGAGCATAGAGCGGGCAGGCATTATGCGCCGCACCATGACCTATGCCCGTGATTTTGACGCGCTGGTTCTGCATTTTGCTCAGGATGAGAGTTTGCGCGGAGATGGCGTGATGGGGGAGGGGGAATGGGCCAGCCGTCTGGGCCTGACCGGCATCCCCTGGCAGGCGGAAACCATCATGCTGGAGCGCGACATCCGCCTGGTGGAGCTGACCGGCGCGCGCTATCACGCCATGGCTGTGACCAACCCGCTGTCGCTGGATGTGATCCGGCGGGCCAAGCAGGCCGGTTTGCCGGTGACATGCGGCGTCTCGATCAATCATCTCACCCTGAACGAAAATGACATTGGCGGGTATCGAACTTTCCTGAAGGTCAACCCGCCCCTGCCTACAGAGGATGTACGCAGAGAATTGGTGGCGGCTGTGGCCAGCGGCCTGATTGACGTGATTGTCTCTGACCATTATCCGCAGGATGTGGAAACCAAGCGTGTGCCCTTTGCCGAGGCGGCGTTTGGCGCAATCGGCATTGAAACCATGCTCTCTGCCGCGCTGCGGCTGGTCGCCTCCGAGGATATGAGCTTGTCCCGTCTGTTTGAGGCCATGTCGGCAGCTCCGGCCAAAATTCTCAATCTGCCGCAGGGACGCATTGCTGTCGGGGCACCGGCGGACATTATCCGCGTTGATCTTGATGCGCCATATGTTGTCGATGCGCTCAAATTGCAATCACGGGCGAAAAATTCGCCGTTTGACGCCGCGCGCCTGCAGGGCATTGTCAAAATGGTGTGGGTGGGCGGGCAGCTCATTCATTCGGTCTGAGGCCCTATCGCCCGATTGATGGTGCGCGGGCATGGGAACACTCGCTTTTTATGTTCACTCGTGCTAACGGCTTGAGTTGGACACTCTGTCTGTGCCTTGCGGGCGCAGGCGATACATTTTATTGGGTTAAACAATGTCTGATATTTTTCGGGAAGTTGATGAAGATGTGCGGCGCGAAAATGCGGCGCGCCTCTGGGATAAATATAGCATTTATATCTATGGACTTGCCTTCCTGATTGTTTTGGCCACTGCGGGCTGGCGCGGATATGACTATTGGCAGACCAAACAGGCCGAAGCCGCCGGTGCGCGTTATGAGGCGGCGCTCGCTTTGATCAAATCCGGCAAGGCGGATGAGGGACAGGCCGCACTGGTGAAACTGCAATCCGACGGCCCTTCCGGCTATGCGCTGCTGGCCCGTTTTCAGCTTGCCGCTCAACTGGGTGCCAAGGATGCCGCTGCCGGTGCAAAAGCCTATGATGCTCTGGCCGCTGATGCGTCTGTTGATGCGGTTTTACGCGATGTGGCGCGCATTCAATCCGCTTATCTGACTGTGGACACGATGAGCGCTGCGGATGTGCAGCAACGCCTGTCGCCGCTGGCACAGGGCACCGGACCCTTTCGTCATGCAGCGCGTGAGCTTCTGGGTTTAAGTGCCTTGAAAGCCAAAGATTATGACAATGCCGGCCGCTGGTTTGACGCGATTGTGGCGGATGCCGCGACGCCGGAAGGTATTCGTTCGCGCGCCGAGGCCTTTATCGGACTGGTGCAATCGGCCCGTCCGGCCCAGAAGTCTGGCGGCTGAACATGTCCTTCACACTCGCCATCATTGGTCGGCCAAATGTTGGCAAATCGACATTGTTTAACCGGCTGATTGGTAAAAAACTCGCCCTTGTTGACGATCAGCCGGGCGTGACGCGCGACCGTCGCGAAGGAGACGCCAAACTTGGCGATCTCCGCTTCAAGATTATTGATACCGCCGGGCTGGAAGAGGGGGCCGAGGCCAGCCTTTCAGGGCGTATGCGCGCACAGACCGAGGCGGCGATTGGCGATGCCGACGCGATTCTGTTTGTCATTGATGCCCGCATCGGCCTGACACCAAGCGACCAGCATTTTGCCGCATTGGTGCGCCGTGCCAACAAGCCGGTGATTCTCATTGCCAACAAGGCCGAGGGGCGCGAGGGCAGCGCGGGCACCATGGAGGCCTATGGCCTTGGCCTTGGCGACCCAGTGCCGCTGTCTGCCGAGCATGGCGACGGATTTTCCGACCTTTACACCACCTTGCTGGAGCGCCTGCCCAAAGAAACCGCCGAGCCGGAGCCGGAGAGCGAGGATTACACCCCCGCGCTGGAGCTGGGCGAGGAGGAGGACGGCAGCGAACTCGACATCACCAAGCCCCTGCGCATTGCAGTGCTTGGCCGCCCGAATGCCGGTAAATCCACCCTTCTCAATGCGATTCTGGGTGAGGAACGGTTGCTGACCGGCCCGGAGCCGGGCATCACGCGCGACTCGATCGGCATTGACCATGTCTGGCGCGACCGCAAACTCAAGGTGTTTGATACGGCGGGAATGCGCCGCCGTGGCCGTGTCGAGGAAAAGCTGGAAAAGCTCGCCGTGGCCGATACCATCCGCGCGGTGAAATTTGCCGAAGTGGTGATTGTGCTGCTCGATGCCACCATTCCTTTTGAAAAGCAGGATTTGTCACTGGTGGATCTCGCCTCGCGCGAGGGCAGGGCCATTGTCATCGGCCTGAATAAATGGGACCTGATCGAGGCCAAAGGCTCCAAACTTTCCGAATTGAAAGAAGAAGCCGACCGGCTGTTTCCGCAAATTCGTGGTGTTTCGGTGGTGCCAACCTCCGGCCTTACCGGCACGGGGCTCGACAAATTGCTGGAAGCGGTGATGAAGGTTCAGGAAACATGGAACCGCCGCATCTCGACCGGCAAGCTCAACCGCTGGCTGGGCGCGGTGATTGACCAGACGCCGCCGCCCGCGATTTCGGGCCGCCGGATCAAAATCCGCTATATGACCCAGCCCAAGGCCCGCCCGCCTTATTTTGTGGTGTTCGGCAACCAGTTGGATGGGTTGGCGGAATCCTATAAACGCTTTCTCATCAATGGTCTGCGCGATACGTTTCAGCTTTATGGTGTGCCGATCCGCATCACCTTGCGCCAGAATGCTAACCCTTATGACAAGCAGAAAAACCGCTGATGTGAGGATGTGTGAGCGTTATTTTATTTGGGAGAGGCTCTAAAAGTTCCCTCTCCCTTTGGGAGAGGGGTAGGGTGAGGGTATATTCGCGTCTCACTATGGGTATTCTCCCCGCATCCTTCGAGACGCGCTTCGCGCGCCTCAGGATGAGGGCGTGAGGAGCAATGAAGGCATGGTGTTCTCAAATTTATATTTCACATGAGTCGGGCAAAATGAGCAGAGACCGCAACGCCCCCAAAGATGTCGGTTTTGTGCATTTGCATGTGCACAGCGCCTATTCGCTGCGTGAGGGCGCACTGACCATCGACAAGCTCGCCAAACTGGCGCAGGCGGATAATCAACCAGCCCTGGCGATTACCGACACCAACAATCTGTTCGGGGCGCTGGAATTTTCAGAAAAAATGGCCAAAATGGGCATTCAGCCGATTATTGGCATTCAGCTTATGGTTGATTTTGCCGATGCGGAGGATTTTGGCCGCCGCTTTGACCGCGACCATATTGGGCGCGGGGCTGTCGTGCTGCTGGCAGCCAAATCTGAAGGCTATGACAATCTGATGAAGCTCGGCTCGGCGGCCTTTTTGGAGCCGGGCGCGGGGGATGTGCCGCATGTGACAATGGCCGCGCTGGCGCAGCACAGCGCCGGTGTTATTGCGCTGACTGGCGGCCCCACCGGCCCACTCGACAGAGCCTTGGCGGCGGAGCGGCCCGAAATTGCCGCGCGTCGCCTTCTGGCCCTGAAGGCCGCATTTGGCGACCGCCTCTATGTTGAATTGCAACGCCACGGGCTTGACTCAGAAAAGCGCATAGAGCCGGAACTGCTGGAACTGGCCTATGCGCATGAATTGCCGCTGGTGGCAACCAATGAGCCCTATTTTGCCGCTGTTTCTGATTTTGAGGCGCAGGATGCGCTGCTTTGCGTGGCGGATGGCACCTTTATTTCGGTGGAGGAGCGCCGCCGTCTCTCGGTGCAGCACCGCTTTAAAACCCGCAGCGAAATGCTGGCTCTTTTTGCCGATGTGCCGGAAGCCACAGCCAATAGTGTGGAAATTGCGCTGCGCTGCTCGATGCGCCCGCGCACCCGCAAGCCGATTTTGCCGCGCTTCACCAATGAGGACGGCACGCCATTGGACGAGGTGGCGGCCCTTACCGCGCAGGCCGAGGCTGGTCTGGAGGAGCGTTTGCGCTTGCATGGCATGGCCGAGGGCGCGACGGCGGACGACTATCGCCAGCGGCTGGCCTTTGAGCTGGGCGTCATCGTCCGGATGCAGTTTCCGGGTTATTTTCTGATTGTGGCGGATTTTATCAAATGGGCCAAAGCCCATGGCATTCCGGTGGGGCCGGGGCGCGGCTCGGGCGCGGGGTCGCTGGTGGCCTATGCCCTGACCATCACCGACCTTGACCCCTTGCGCTTTGGCCTGCTGTTCGAGCGGTTTCTGAACCCCGAACGTGTGTCCATGCCGGATTTTGATATTGATTTTTGCCAGAACCGCCGCGATGAGGTGATTGCTTATGTGCGCCAGCGCTATGGCGCGGACCGCGTGGCGCAGATCATCACTTTTGGTTCGTTTCTGGCGCGCGGCGTGTTGCGCAATGTAGGCCGCGTTTTGGAAATGCCGCTGGGGCAGGTGGACAAGCTGGCAAAACTGGTGCCGCAAAATCCGGCTGCACCGGTGACCTTGGCGCAGGCGCTCTCCTCCGAACCCAAACTGCGCGAGGCCGCTGACATCGACCCCAAAGTCGAGCAGATGCTGAAAATTGCCGCGACGCTGGAGGGGCTTTATTCCAATGCCTCGACCCATGCCGCCGGCATTGTGATTGGCGACAGGCCGCTCAATGAGCTGGTGCCGCTTTACCGCGACCCGAAGTCCGACATGCCGGCCACGCAGTTCAATATGAAATGGGTGGAGCCCGCCGGACTGGTGAAATTCGACTTTCTCGGCCTGAAAACCCTCACCGTTCTGGCGACAGCCGAAAACCTCATCCGCGCGCGCGGCATTGACATCAACATGTCAGCCATTGCGCTGAATGATGCCAAAACCTATGAAATGCTGGGCCGCGGCGAGACTGTCGGCGTGTTCCAGTTGGAAAGTGCGGGTATGCGCAAGGCGCTGATCGAGATGCGCGCTGACCGCTTTGAAGACCTGATCGCCCTTGTGGCGCTCTATCGCCCCGGCCCGATGGCCAATATCCCGACCTATTGTGCCCGCAAACTGGGCGAGGAGGAGCCCGACTATCCGCATCTGATGATGGTGGCGGGCCTGAAAGAAACGTTTGGCGTCATCATCTATCAGGAGCAGGTGATGCAGGTGGCGCGCGACCTCTCCGGCTATTCGCTGGGCGAAGCCGACATGCTGCGCCGCGCCATGGGTAAAAAAATCAAGTCGGAAATGGACGCCCAGCGCGACCGCTTCGTGCGGGGTTGCCTCGAAAAGGACATTTCCGAGGCCAAAGCCAATGAGATTTTCGACCTGCTGGCCAAATTTGCCGATTATGGCTTTAACAAAAGCCATGCGGCAGCCTATGCGCTGATTGCCTATCAGACCGCCTATCTCAAGGCCAATTATCCGGTGGAATTTCTCGCCGCATCAATGACACTGGATAAATCCAACACCGATAAGCTGGCTGAATTTCGCAATGAGGCCAAACGACTGGACATTGTTGTTGAGCCGCCATCCATTAATAAATCCGGCGTGGATTTTGATGTGCATAGTGAAAGTGGCCGCTTGTTCATCCGCTATGCGCTTTCAGCCATTAAGGGTGCGGGCGAGGCGCAAGTGGCGCATCTGGTGGCCGCGCGCGGTTCTGTGCCCTTCAAGGATTTTGGTGATTTTGCCCGTCGGATCAGCCCGAGAGAGGTGAATAAAAAAGTGCTGGAAAGTCTGGCGGCGGCGGGGGCATTTGACGCGCTGGAGCCCGACCGCGCCAGAGCACAGGCGGCGATTGAACCGGTGCTGGCGCTGGCCAACCGCACGGAGTCTGAGCGTCAGGCCGGACAAAGCGGCCTGTTTGGCATGGTGGAGGACAATGCGCCACTGGCCATGCCCCGCGTGGCCAGCTGGGAGCCGATCGAGCGGCTGCGCAAGGAATTTGAGGCCGTTGGCTTTTTTCTCTCCGGTCATCCGCTGGAGGATTATACGGCAGTGATCAAACGCTTTAAGCTCAGCAGCTGGGCGGAATTTGTGCGCAGCGTGCGTGGCGGTGCGACCGCCGCGCGTGTGGCCGCGACCGTGCTGGATCGGCAGGAGCGGCGCACCAAATCCGGCAATAAAATGGGGATTGTCACGCTTTCCGACCCTTCCGGCCAATATGAGGCGATTTTGTTTCAGGAAGGGCTAAATCTTTACCGCGATCTGCTGGAAAAAGGCGCGGTGCTTCTGATCAGCCTGCATGGTTCGCTCGATGGGGATGAGGTGAAGGCGCGCATTGTGGATGTGGAGCCGCTGGATCAGGCGGCCAAACGGGTGCAGATGGGCCTCAAGATTTTTGTGCGCGATCCGAAAATCTTTCCGCAACTGGCCGAGCGGCTGGAGCGCCAGCGACGGGAGGCCAAAGATCTGCGAGGCACAGGCGAGGTCTCGTTGATTCTGATGATTGAAAACCGCAATGAGGTGGAACTGCGCCTGCCGCAAAAAGTGCCGGTGACACCGCAACTGGCCGGTGCGATCAAGGCCATGCCGGGCATTGTGCATGTGGAGCAGGTCTAGCTGCGCCTTTATATGCTTTTTAAGGTTGCGGTTCTGCGGCTTAAGCTGTTTAAATTGAATTCAAGAGATATTTTTTCATCATTTGATTGAAACACCATTGATTGCGACATGAGAAAAGACTGAACATCGGATGGGTTGGAATATTTTAAAGCCATTTACCCGATATAAGGTTGCGCTGGCCCAGCCAGAAGCGGCGCTCATTCCGCTGGGATATGTTCAGCCCGGCCGCAGGGTCTATGCCATTGGTGATTTGCATGGGCAGATTGAACTGCTGGAGCAGATGCTGGCCCTGATTGAATATGACCTTGCAAAACGCCCCTGTATCGAGTCCATTCTTGTGTTTCTGGGCGATTATATTGATCGTGGCCATGGCAGCGCCGCTGTTATTGAGCGGCTTTCGTCCAGCACTCTGCCCGGCACGAATCATTTTTTTTTGAGTGGCAATCACGAGCAATTATTTCTGGATTTTTTAAATTCACCGGTCGCCGGGGCGGCCTGGCTGGACTATGGCGGCAGCGAAACTGCGGTCAGCTATGGCCTCAATTCAGCCGCCCGCAGGCTGACCCCGCCAGAACTTGTGGCCTTTGGCGAACAGCTGAACAGGCTTGTGCCCGAATCCCATAAGCAATTTATAGCATCTCTGGTACATTATGTTGAAATCGACGGTTATTATTTTGTACATGCCGGTGTTTGCCCCGGCGTGCCGTTAGACCAGCAAAAACCTTCCGATCTCTTGTGGATACGCGATGCTTTTCTTAATTATGACGGCATGTTTGAGAAGGTAATTGTGCACGGCCATACGCCGCGGCCCCGCCCTGAAAACCTGCTCAGCCGGATTAATGTCGATACAGGGGCCTATGCAACCCGCAAATTAACGTCCGTTGTTCTGGAAAATGATCAAAGGCTGTTTATAACTGTCGTGCGCGATGACCAGTGACAGCGCGGGGCGAGACTAAGAAATTTCAACAAATATCTGAAATTATTTGTGTATTTCTCTAAGACCATAAAAATATTTTGCGGGCTTGCCTATTAACCATAATGGAAACATATATGTTTTTTTAGCCATCATTATGCTATGTGTTAACGAATGGTAAACATGCCCGCAGCCTGAGGCACGGATATGTCTACCATTCAACTTGTAATGATTATGTTTTATAAATCTTAATTTTTTGTGAATTGTCCGAGGTAATTATGATTGGCCGCTCATTTCGGTGTGCAGTATTATTGATGGGTTTTGCTGTGGCCTCTTGTGAGGTGGGCGCAAATGTCGGCTCTATATCTCTGCAAGATCAGCAAAAAATGATTGAGCTGGCCGCCACAACGGCCCCCAATCTGCAACGTGGCGATAAAATCAAAATCACGGTCTTTGGCGAGGATCGCCTCTCGGGCGAATATGAGATTGATCCGGCCGGATTTGTGTCTCTGCCGCTTGCGGGCACAGTTAAGGCTGCGGGTTTGAGCAAGCTGGACCTCGAAAAGGCGCTCGCGGCCCGTTTTAAAAGCCAGTATCTGCGCGACCCCAAGGTTACAGTGGATGTGATCTCGTTCAAGCCCTTTTATATTCTCGGCGAGGTCAGCAAGCCGGGTGAATATCCGTTCAAGAGCGGCCTGAATCTGCTCAGCGCCATTGCGCTGGCCGGTGGCACAACCTATCGCGCCAGCCAGTCAACCGTGCTGATCAAACACTCCAGCGATGAGGATTTTATGGAATATCCGTTGAGCCCGTCCATTCCGGTTGTGCCCGGAGATTTGATCCGCATTCCGGAGCGTTATTTCTAAAATATTGCTTTTATTTTATTTTTTAATTTTTATTACAGCGGTGAGTTTTTGATGCGGTTCTCTTTTCAGAGTATGTTTTGCTTCTTTGCCATGACAATCTGTGTCATGGCGGGCGTGGCACATGCGCAGGATGCAGGTTCTGTGGG
>DAIMHB010000027.1:0-11741 GCA_036723545.1 Beijerinckiaceae bacterium | reverse complement strand
GGGCAAGCTGGTGCTGATGGATTTGCTTTCCCTGCGCTTCGAAACGCTGGCCTATGAATGGGACCCGACCAATGTGCTGAGCGGGCGGGCTTAAGCCTCGCCCAGCGCTTCGCGGCGGTTTCGTTCGAGTTCATAGGCGTAGCGGCGCATCATATAGGCCTGTGAGACCATGCCGATGACTGCGGCATTGTCCCTTGCCGCAACAACGGCCAGCACATCGGCATTGGCCGCTTCAAAAACCATGGCCGCTTCGCGCGCATTCATATCGGGATAAAGGCAGATGTGGGGCAGTTCTGCCAGATCAGCGATGATCAGCACATCGGCAAGCTCGTCAAGATCAGCGGAATGGGCCTGGGCCACATCAATCAGACCCGCATAAAGCTGATCATGGTCGGTGGCAATGACATGGCGGTGCGCACCCAGCGGATAGAGCTGGCGGAACGGGCTTAAAACCATAGTGTGCGGTGCCACCGGCACATCGCGCCGCATCAGGCTTTCCACGGTCAGAGAGCGAATCCAGCCGACATCCTGCGGGCTGCGGATGGTTTCGCCGCGCAGATGAAACCGCCATGTTGCAAAAGAATAGCCGAAAAATGCCCGCGCGGTCAGTGAGGCCGCCGCAACCGCCAGCATGGAAATGCCGGTAATATTGCCCGAGCCGGTGACTTCCAGAGCCAGCAAAACCATGGTCAGCGGCGCGCCGATAACGGCAGCCGCCAGTGCCGACATGCCGATAATAATGAACAGCGACAGGCTTTCATCGGGGGCAAAGCCTAGCCCTCCCAATCCCAACGCATAGAGTTTGCCCAGCACCCCGCCCAGAAACAGCGAGGCAAAAAACAGGCCGCCACGAAACCCCGAGCCGATGGAGACCGCCGAGGCCAGACTTTTGAGCAGGAAGATCACCAGCAAAAGCTGCCAGCTCTGGTTGATATGGCTCAAAATATGCAGCGCGCCATGGCCTGCGGACAGAATTTGCGGCGAAAATTGCCCGAGGCCGCCGACAATACATCCACCCAGAACCGGCCTGAATACGGCATGCAGACCGGTGCGGCGCATCGCCTGTTCGACAAAACCCACCAGCCGCATCAGGCCAATGCCTGCAAGCGCACAGGCCACACCCAGCAGCATGGCCAGAGGGTAATCCAAACTTGCGATATTGCGCACATCAATGGCCACGACAAAGGCCGGATGGTTCAGGGCCTGCGCCACAATATTGCCCATGAAGGCCGCAATCGCCACAGGTGCCAGCGCCGCGATTGTGTAAACGCCGATCACCAGTTCAAAGGCATAGGCCGCGCCAGCCAGAGGCGCATCAAAGGCCGCGGCTATGGCGCCGGCCACGCCGCACCCCACCATTGTGCGCAATTCCGCGCGGCGTAAATGCGCAAACTGGCCGAAGCGCGAGGCAAATCCGGCCCCGATCTGTGAATAGCCCGCCTCAAGCCCGACAGAAGCCCCCACCCCGTTGGACAAAATATTATGTCCGGCCAGAATCAGGCTGTCCACCAGTGACATGCGCCCGCCATGCAGGGCATTGGCCTCGATCGGATCAATAATTGTTCGTTTGCGCCAGTGTGCATGGGCTAAAATGCTTAAAGACACGGCAATGCCGCCCAGAGCCGGCCCCAGAAAGACTCTGAATGGCTCAATTCTCAGCGCTCCGCTCACCCCTGTGAAGGAACTGACCTGAAAAATCAGATGGTGCAGGACGCTTACAACTGCCGACATGATGCGCACACATATGCCTGCCGCTATGCCCGCCAGAGCCGCATAAAACGTCAGCTTGACATCGCTATAGCGCAAATCCTGACGCAGCCTGTTCAGAAGCTGGGCCATAATCCGTCCAAGTTTGTGAATGACCGGCACCTGTGGCTCTCCGGATCCCGCTTCTGCAACGATCTTGTCCATAGGCGATTAGACCCGGAAAAATTTTAATTTCAGGCGCTCAGGCGACATAAAAGGTCGCTTTTTAAGCTGTGCGCCTGGCGTTGCGGCGCTCCTGAATTGTCAGGCCGCATGTGAGGTCTGGGTCTGGGTCAGCAGCGCATAAAGACCATCGGCATCGCGGGTGGCACGCAGCCGCGCCGTCATATTCGGGTCACGCAGGATACGGGCAATGCGGGCCAGTGCCTTGAGATGGTCGGCCCCCGCATGTTCGGGCGCGATCAGCAGGAAACATAGATCAACAGGGGCGCCGTCCAGAGATTCAAAATCAATCGGGCGGTCGAGACGGGCAAAAATCCCGAATATTTTGCTACATTTTGCCAGTTTGCCATGCGGAATGGCAATTCCATTGCCAATGCCGGTTGAGCCCAGCCGCTCGCGCTGAAGCAGGGAGTCAAATATTTCGCGCGCGCCCAGACCAGAAATCTGGGCGGCACGCTCGCTAATGTCCTGAAGTGCCTGTTTTTTATTCACAGCTTTCAGTGACGGCAGGATGGAGTCCCGCGTAATCAAATCACTTAGGGGCATCATTCTCTCTAAGCTCACTCAGCCTTTAGGGGCTCTTTTGTTTACGCAAAAACCGTGCCGTAAAACGCATGACACCGCAGGTTTGTCAAATATAATTATCAAAAGATTAAACCGACGAAGGCGGATCAATCCAGCCGATATTATTGTCCCGGCGGCGATAAACAACATTGACACGGCCATTGCCGGCATGACGGAACACAATGACCGGTGCGCCGGAAAAATCCAGCTCCGTCACAGCTGCCGATACAGACAGAACCTTGAGCTGCTTCGCACTCTCCGCAATGATCAGCGGATTGAATTCGGTCACCTCTTCCTCGTCATCCGAAGGGGCTTCGATGACATAGCTGGCCATCATCGCCGAGGTGGCCTCTGTCTTGATGCCATTGGGATGATGATCATGCAGACGCTGCTTGTAGCGTCGCAAACGCTTTTCAATGCGCTCCGCCGCACGGTCGAAGGCGGCATAGACCTCATGGGCTACGCTGTCGGCCTGCAAGGTCATGCCGGAAGCCAGGTGAAGGGTGCAATCAGCATGAAAGCCGGAACCTTCGGGTGTCAGAGTCACATGGCCTGTGACTTTGCCATCAAAATGCTTGGCGGTGATCTGATTGATTTTTTCGAGGATGTGCTGGCGTAGGGCTTCGCCAATATCGATGTTTTTGCCCGAAACGCGCAAGGTCATGATCGCGCGATCCTTTCTTGTCTTGCGTTATGTTTGAACAAACCAGTGCGTGCGGTTCATCAAACGCCGGATTCAAGGCTAGCATATATCCGCACCGGCGGATAGGTATTTTCGTCAGTTTGGCTTCCCAGCCCCTTACCGATTGGGACAGAGCCTATCACCGGATATGTTAATTATTGTTCAAATTTCAGGATTTTTTATAAATATAGCCGCATTTCTGGCAGTTTTTCACGAAATTGCGCTTAAATTCCGGATTTTGCCATTTTCTCGCGGCGGCGTTCAGCGGAAGAGGCGATATGCAGGCTCTCGCGATATTTGGCCACCGTGCGCCGGGCAATGTCGATGTTCATAAGTTTGAGTTTTTTCACTAGCATATCGTCTGAAAGCACGTTCTGCGGTGTTTCGCTGTCAATCAGCTGTTTGATTTTGAAGCGCACCGCCTCAGCCGAATGTGAGTCGCCGCTATTGGCGCCAATGGAGGCGGTGAAAAAATATTTCATCTCGAACAGGCCGCGTGCGCAGGAGATGAATTTGTTTGAGGTGACGCGCGAGACCGTTGATTCGTGCATTCCGATGGCATCGGCAATGGTTTTGAGGTTGAGCGGGCGCAGATGCTCCACCCCGAGGGCAAAAAACCCATCCTGCTGGCGCACGATCTCGCTGGCCACTTTCAGAATGGTGCGGGCGCGTTGCTCCAGACTTTTGGTCAGCCAGCTGGCGGTTTGCAGACATTGCGAGATGAACACCTTGTCCGCTCCGGTGGGCTGGTTGCGGGCGATTCGCGCATAATAGCTCTGGTTGACCAGCACACGGGGCAGAGCTTCCGGATTGAGCTCCACCTGCCATGTGCCATCCTTGGCGGCAAAAACAAAGACATCGGCGACAGCCAGTTGCACAGGCGCATGGTCAAAGCCGCGCCCGGGCCGGGGCTCAAGCTGGCGGATTTCGCGGATCATATCATTGAGGTCATCCTGATCCACGCCGCACAATTTGCGCAAAGCAACGAAATTCTTTTTCGCCAGCAGGTCGAGATGTTCAAGCAGTTTTGCCATGGCCGGATCAAGCCTGTTGCGCTCCTGCAACTGCAAGCGCAGGCATTCGGTGAGATTGCGGGCACCGATGCCGGTGGGGTCAAGGGACTGCACATAGCTGAGCGCCTGCATCACCTGCGCCTCCGGGGCGGATAAGCGGGCGGCAAGCGCGCTGACCGAATCGCGCCAATAGCCATTTTCATCAATATCATCAATGATCAGGGCCATGATCATCCGCAGCGCCGGATCCTGCACCATGATCTGCGCATTCAAATGGTCATGCAGGCTTTCCTGTGCGGCGACATAGGCTTCGAGATCGGGAGTCTCCGCGCCCCCGCCGCCGCTGAGGCCGGACCAGCCCCCCTGCGCGAGGCCAAAATCCTGAGGCGTCCGCATCTCGCCCGGGTCGCGGTCAAAGGCATTGGAGAGGTCTGTGCCGAAATCCTGCTCGACGCTGGTCTGGCTCACCGCCAGCTCGTCGCGGCTCCAGTCGCCCGCCTCCCTGCGCTCCGGCACCAAGGGGGCAATTTCATGCTCGGGTGCCGACTCAGCCGGAAGTTCGGCCCGCTCCAGCAAAGGGTTGCGCTCAAGTTCCTCATCGACAAACTGGGCCAGCTCCTGCGCGGAAAATTGCAGCAGTTTGATCGCCTGCAACAGTTGCGGCGTCATGACAAGGGACTGGCCCTGTCGCATTACGAGCTTGGGAGAAAGCGACATCTGTTTCCCGGTTAAACGACATTCAGGCGTCGCTTATAGCACAGGATGAACGCAAGGCCAGAGATGGAATGATTCTTGCTTAAAAGGAATAATTATCAAGGGAATATTCCCTCTCCCTCTGGGAGAGGGTTAGGGTGAGGGTAAAATAGATATGATTTTCTTATGATTTCATCACTATGGGTTTTTATAAACAAGAGCTTTAATCCCTATCATCGATTATCATTTTTCTCTTTCTCATAATGTTAAAAACATCAGGAAAATTTTCTTCATGAATTCTAAGAATAAATGTTGAGTCTATTATATTTTTTTTATTGGTAATTTTGGATTCAACTCCTCGCGCAAATTTAAATATGCGACTTCCCTCGGCATGAAGATTTATGGCATCAGCTAAGAGATAATTTAGATTGTATTGTCGAAATTTAGCCGTAGCTGCAACGTAAGAAGAATTAAATTTTGAATTTTGAATCTGCACTTTGTTAATCAAAGTTGCTAAAATTTTGGCCAATTCTGCTTCTGAATGTTCCATAACGTTTTGGATAGTCTCAATTAGTCTTTCAGGCAGCGCTGGTGTTTTTAATTTTATTTTCTTAGGAAGGTCATCATTCAAAATATAATAATGGTCTATAATTTGTACACATTCAATGCAATATGAAATTAATTCACTGAGAGCTAAAGGAAGCACTGCCCTCGCTGCGCGTTCTTTTCTTCTGCGCGTTTCATTTTCGCGTTTATCTGCATTACGCTGCTGGTTTGTTGCAATCCAAAGCGCAATACCAGAAGTTATTAACGTAGCTATCGCAGACCAGTCTTTGAGAAAATTTTGAAGATTAAAATGACCGACGATGTCATTTATGAGCCAAATGATGAAGGTCATAGATGTAAAGAGTAACAGGCCGATAGCATAATCAATAATCATTTCAAATGCCCTCACCCTAACCCTCTCCCAAAGGGAGAGGGAAATCTAGCGTTTTGTGTATATCTCCTTTATATCTTTTCTGCGCTTCGGGGGTAAAGAAATTTAAAGCCTAAAATCCTCGCCTAGATACAGCCGCCGCACATCCTTATTGGCGACGATTTCTTCAGGATTACCTTCGGTCAGCACATGGCCGGAACTGATAATATAGCCGCGATCAATCAGGCCCAGCGTTTCGCGCACATTGTGGTCGGTGATCAGCACCCCAATGCCGCGCGCTGTTAAGTGGCGCACCAGCGCGCGGATGTCACCCACGGCAATCGGGTCGATGCCGGCAAAGGGTTCATCCAGCAGGACAAAGCTCGGATGTCCGGCCAGTGCGCGGGCAATTTCGCAGCGCCGCCGCTCACCACCAGAAAGGGCGATGGAGGGCGATTTGCGCAGTTTTTTGATTTCAAATTCGCTCAGCAGCGAATCAAGCTCGGCAGCGCGGCGCTCCGGGTCCGGCTCGGTCATTTCCAGAATGGCGTTGATATTGTCCTCAACCGAAAGGCCGCGAAAAATCGAGGCTTCCTGCGGCAGATAGCCAATGCCCAGCCGCGCCCGCCGATACATCGGCAACTGCGTCACATCATAGCCATCCAGCTCGATTGTGCCTTTGTCCGGCTTCACAAGCCCGGTGATCATATAAAAACATGTGGTTTTGCCCGCGCCATTGGGGCCGAGCAGGCCAACCGCCTCGCCGCGGCGCAGATAAAGGCTGACATCCTTCACCACCTGCCGTGCGCCATAGGTTTTGCCAAGATGGTGGACGCCCATTGTATTTTCACCAAAATGATCGCGTTCAGACCCGTGCGAGGGCTGATATCCGGTGTCGATCTCGGGCGTGACCTCCGGCGCCGGTCTGTTGCCGCGCAATTTATCCCAGAGTCCGCCCATCCATGTGGCGCCGGAGCGCCTGTGCAGGCCCGGCACGGTCAGAGGATGCGCAGTGAGGGAAGGCGGGAGGGCAAGGGCCATAAAATCTTTCCGGCTATCGCGGTGAATCCGCTGGATCAGGGTGTTTTCGGCTTGGCGGTGGCCGCATTGTTCTGCCCGGGCACAAACACGCCCTTGACACGCCCGCCCAGCACAACGGCCTGTCCTGTGGTCATGTCATAAACGAGTTTCTCGCCGGTGGTGATATTTTTGCCCTGCATCAGAGTGACATGGCCAATCAGATAGAGTTTATTTTCGGCCTTGTCATAGGTGGCATGATCGCCGGTGCCGATCTGGTCTTTCTGAGTGATTTTGACCGGCCCGTCAGCTTCCATACGTTTGATCTGGCTGTTCTCTGTAGGGCCAGCGGCGGGCGTGGCGGGGGGTGTAGTCGCCGCAGCCGGGGTTTGCGTGCCCGATTTATCCAGAAAAATGCTCAAAACCGAGCAGAACAGGGTGCTGTCACCCTGTTTGGCTATGACATTGCCGGTATAAATGGCTTTCTGATCCTTGTCGAAATAGTCCAGTTTGTCGGCTTCAATGGCTACGGGCTCTTTTGAATTGCCGCCCGGGATCAGTGAGCCCGAAGAATCGGCATGCGCATGGGCGCCCATGAGCATGAATGCAAAAGCACAGGACACAATTCGCATGGCATTCATTGGGCAGTTTCCTCGATTGGCCGTTCCGGTTTGGACTCTGTTTTGAATATGCTTTTCACATGCCCGTTAAAGCTGATCATGCGGCCATTATCAACAATATTGAGAGTGTCCGCCTGCACCGTTCCATTATTCATAATCATTGTGACAGGTTCATTTGTGGTCAGTGATCCTGTGTTGAAATTAATAAATGCATTGTTCATGTGCAATACATATTCTTGATCACTGCTGATTTCGACATGCTTATGCATGTCCATTGTTTGTTTGGTGCTGTCATAGGTGGCGCTTTGTGCGCTGACATGGGTGAGCTTGCCATCCTCATTGCCCATGGACCCCTGCATCTCATTCAAATCAATGATGTTTTGGGTGCGCAGATCCTGCTCGGCGGTTGTGGCGCGCAGATGATAGGGCTGGCCATTCTGATGATAGCCCGAGAGGTTGGGGTGTTCCATGGTGATGCGGGTGCCATCAAGATGATAGCCGCTGGCCGAGACACCTGCCGGTAAATGCCGGAACGGATTGAACACCGCAATCACACCCCAGGCCAGAACAGCTGCAACAACAATCAGGGGAAGCGATAGTTTCAGCCATCTCACTCTGCGGCTGTGCGAAACGGCGTGCTGGAATGCCCGCTGACGCAGACGGTCCTGCTCTGCGCTTTTCTTGTAACGTCCGCCCGTGTTGCCGTGCGCCACGCTCAATATCCTGCCTCATTTCAATCTTGGACGATGTCCCGAACCTATACCATATAGTGTGCAGGGAATCAGCTTATGTATGGGCGAATATATCCTGTTCGGCCCATCCCAGAAGATCAAGGCGCGCGCGTTGTGGCAAAAATGTGAAACAGGCCTGTGCAATCTGCGTGCGGCCTTCGCGGGCGAGCATGTCGTCCAGCCGCAGGCGCAGCGCGTGGAGATGCAGCACATCGGAGGCGGCATAGGTCATCTGGGCGTCCGAGAGTGATTCCGCGCCCCAGTCCGAGGATTGCTGCTGCTTGGACAGATCAACGCCCAGCAATTCGCGCACAAGGTCTTTCAACCCGTGCCTGTCCGTATAGGTGCGGGTGAGTTTCGAGGCGATTTTGGTGCAATATACATTTTCAACCGGCGTGCCGAAGGCGTGTTCCAGCATGGCGATGTCAAAGCGGCCAAAGTGGAAAAGTTTGGTGATCTGCGAATCCGCCATTATTTTTTGCAGATTGGGGGCGGATTTTTGTCCCGGGGCAATTTGCACAAGGTCGGCTGAGCCATCCCCGCGTGAAATTTGTACAAGGCAGAGGCGGTCCCGGTTCAGATTAAGGCCCAGTGTTTCCGTATCAACCGCCAGAGAGGTTCCGGGGTTATAATGTGCGGGCAGGTCGCCTTTATGCAGCACGATGGTCATGAGCGGCTGTTCATTCTGGAAAGTTGCGTCATGAACCCTGCCTTTTTAAAAAGATGTGGTGATGCGCTTATCGGCGCATCACACACATACTTTTGGGGAATGGTGCCCAGGAAAGGACTCGAACCTTCACGACCTTGCGGTCACTAGCACCTGAAGCTAGCGCGTCTACCAATTCCGCCACCTGGGCAATGAAATGCTCTTACGGGCGTTGCGGTGGTTTTGTCAATCGTTGTGGTGAAGATTTTTCAACAGTTTTACAACAATCGGCCAAGGACAGAATTTTGACGGCTCTCAAGCCCGCGTGACAAGGGCCCAATTTTGGTTTTACATGGGCGGATGAGCACAATTTCCTCTCTCAGCCTTGGGCGGCAGGCCCGCCGCCTGCGGCTTGACACATTGGTGCGGCTGCGCTGGCTGGCGGTGATCGGGCAGGCCTGTGCGGTGACCAGCACATTTTATGGCTTTGGCTTTTCGCTGCCGCTGGCCGCCACCGGCCTGATGATCGGCCTTTCGGCGCTGGTCAATGTGGTGCTGCGGCTGCGCTATCCCGTGACATTCCGTCTGGAGGACAGGGCGGCATTTTTTCTGCTGGCCTATGATATTGTGCAACTGTCCATATTGCTGTTTCTGACCGGCGGCTTGCAAAATCCCTTTGCCATGCTGTTTCTGGCCCCGATCATGATTTCGGCCGCGTCGCTGCCTGTGCGCCTCACCGTGGGGCTGGTGGCGCTGATGGTGATATCGGCCAGCGTGCTGGCGGTGTTTCATCGGGAATTGCCGTGGTTTTCTGGTCAGCGGCTGGATCTGCCGTTTTTATATATTGCCGGTGTCTGGCTGGCGGTGGTGCTGGGTGCTGGCTTTATCGCGATTTATGCGGGGCGCGTGGCCGAGGAATCGCGCCAGCTTGCCGATGCGCTGGCCGCCACCGAGCTTGTGCTGACCCGAGAGCAGCATCTCTCGCAGCTGGACGGCCTTGCCGCCGCCGCCGCGCATGAGCTGGGCTCGCCGCTGGCCACCATGACCATTGTCATCCGGGAGATGGCGCTGCATCTGCCGCAGGACAGCGCCCTGATGGAAGATGTGGAGTTGCTGCGGCAGGAGGCCGCGCGCTGCAAGATGATTCTGGCCAAGCTGAACTCTCTGGGGCAGGAAGGCAGCGGCCCGCTGGAGGACATGACGCTGGAGCACCTTCTGGAGGAGGTGGTGGCACCGCAGCGGGATTTTGGCGTCAAAGTGCAGATTTTGGCGCGAGGAGAAGGGGCAATGCCGGTGTGCCGGCGCAATTCGGCAGTGCTTTATGGTCTGGGCAATTTGATTGAAAATGCCATAGATTTTGCCCATGCGCAGGTGCAGGTTTCCTGCCGCTGGAACAGCCAGCGCGTGAAGGTTGTGATTGCCGATGATGGCCCCGGTTTTCCGCCTGATGTGCTCGCGCGGATTGGTGAGCCTTACCTTTCTACCCGCCATGCCGACCGCCGCGCCAAAAGGGATGAGAATGACGGGCTTGGCCTTGGTTTGTTTATTGCAAAATCCTTGCTGGAGCGGTCAGGCGCGCAGGTGAGCGCCTCAAACCGCAGTCCGGAAACCGGCGCGCAGGTTGAAATCAGCTGGGCGCGGGCGCAATTCGAGGCGATCCGCGCGTGATATCTGTCGCAACATCTGTTGTCTTGTCGGATGCGTAGAAAATGTCTCAGACAGACAGCCAATAGCCTAATCTTTGGGCGGGTGATAAAGATGCCTATCTGCATGAAAGAACCTGATGATGACTTTGGCCATACAAGACGCACCTGAAGACCGCACCCTGCTGATTGTGGATGATGACAAGCCGTTTCTGACGCGGCTGGCGCGGGCCATGGAGGCGCGGGGCTTTAGCGTTGCCTGTGCCGATACGGTTGCGCAGGGTCTGGCGCAAATTGCGGCGCAGGCCCCCGCCTTTGCCATTATTGACATGCGCCTGACGGATGGCAACGGGCTGGATGTGATTACAGAACTGAAGGCGCGCCGTCCCGATGCGCGCGGCATTATTCTGACCGGCTATGGCAATATTGCCTCGGCGGTCACGGCCATTAAACTTGGCGCTTTTGATTATCTCGCCAAGCCGGCGGATGCCGACGAAATTTATGCTGCACTCATGGCGGTTAAATTTGACCAGAGCGACCTGCCGGAAAACCCCATGTCCGCCGACCGGGTGCGCTGGGAGCATATCCAGCGCATTTATGAGCTGTGCCAGCACAATGTCTCCGAAACCGCCCGCCGCCTGAATATGCACCGGCGCACCTTGCAGCGCATTCTGGCCAAACGCGCCCCGAGATGAGATAAACCCCTTATCCCAACCCTCTCCCCGCCAGCGGGGAGAGGGAGTCGATTCCCTTAAAAAAAGGACGCTAGCTTAAAAATCCGTCGGGGTCCTCCAGCCGGTGCAGCCGCGCGGCAGCGGTGCGGGCAAAAATCTGCGTCACCATTTTGCGGGTTGCGGGCGCAAGACGGTGCTGCGGTGCAGGGCGGGCAATGGCCGCACCATAGGCATCCGCCAGAATAAGCCCGGCATCTTCCGGCATCATCTGTTCCAGAGCGGCATCCGCAACAGCAAAATAGAGATGGTCGCAGGCGGCACGATACTCATGCCATTTTTGATCGGCCCTGAAATCCGCAAGCGAGGACTTGATTTCGACAATCACCAGCGTGCCGTCCTCGCCAAGTGCTAACAGGTCGGCGCGTCGGCCATTGCGCAAGGAGACTTCCGAGAGGCTTGCCAGCCCCATGGCGCGCAGCAGACGCCGCGTGCCCCGCGCAATCGCCAGGGCGACCTCGGACTGGCGACCATCCTCATGCAGCAGG
This sequence comes from Beijerinckiaceae bacterium, assembly GCA_036723545.1. Classification (GTDB taxonomy): domain Bacteria; phylum Pseudomonadota; class Alphaproteobacteria; order Rhizobiales; family Beijerinckiaceae; genus JANXSV01. Next base: position 68 of record DAIMHB010000027.1, on the reverse strand, counting down.
CTCATTTCCGGTCTTCGAGAATCATTTGTGCCGCCTTTTCGGCAATCATAATGGTCGGCGCATTGGTG
>DAIMHB010000026.1:0-11895 GCA_036723545.1 Beijerinckiaceae bacterium | reverse complement strand
TGCGCGTCGAGGCGCTGCGGCACATTGACCTGCACCACCTCGCCCTGTGCATTGAGCAGCAATTTGCGCTCCGGCAAATCCAGCTCCAGCGGCTGGCGTTCGCCGCGCGCCTGTTTCACGCATTCATAGGCGGCATAAAGCGGCCTGAGCACGGGCTCCAGCAGCGGGCCGGTGACATCATCGGGCTGGCCATCGATAGCGGCCTGCGCCTGTGCATAGGCGAGCTTAGCGGCGGATTTCATCATGATCCGGTGAAATGTGTGGCGCTTTTTGCGGCCATCCGGCCCGATAACCATGCGCACGGCCAGTGCCGGGCGGTCTTCCCCCACGCGCAACGAGCACAGATTGTTGGAAATGCGCTCCGGCAGCATCGGCACCACACGATCAGGAAAATAAACCGAATTGCCACGCTCCAGCGCCTCCCTGTCGAGCGCCGACCCGGCGCGCACATAGGCCGCCACATCGGCAATGGCGACGGTAACAATATAACCGCCCGTATGGTCAGGGTCGGCTTCGGCAAACACCGCATCGTCATGGTCTTTGGCGTCGGGTGGGTCGATGGTGACCAGCGGCAGCTTGCGCCAGTCCTGCCGGCCCTGAAGGGTGGCGGGCTGGGCCTCCTCAGCCGCTTTCAGCGCCGCCGCACTGAACACATTGGGAATACCATGGGTGTGAATGGCAATCAGGCTGATGGCGCGCTCCGAATTCATCGAGCCCAGCTTTTCGCGCACCTTGGCTGTAGGCATGCCTAAGCGGCCATTGCGCAGAATATCCACCGCCACAAGGTCGCCGTCCTCAGCGTCCAGTTCGTCACCGGCCACCACCAGCAGCTCGCGGCCCTGACTTTTCTTCTCCACCGGAATGATCCGCCCGCCACCATCCGGCGCGGCCTTATAAACCCCCAGCACCTGCGAACGGGCTTTGGGCAGAATTTTGATCACCCGCGCATTATAGGGCGCCTCACCCTTGGCGGCTTTAAACTGCGGCTCAATGCGCAGCAGCACGCGGTCGCCAACACCCGGCACCGGCGCATCTATTTTAGCGCGGCGCGGCACATGCACATGAATGCGCGGGCGCTTGCCCTGTTCGGCCTCGTCCCATTCCACCGGAAGGGCATAAAGCTCGCCGTCCTCATCGCGGCCCTTGACATCGGCCATGACGATGGGCGGCAGAGCCCCGGCCTTGAGCAAGCCGCGGTTGCGCTGCTCCAGCACGCCCTCGCCTTCCATTTCTTTGAGGAGATGCTTGAGAAAAATCCGGTCATCGCCCTTAATGCCAAAGGCTTTGGCAATTTCGCGCTTGCCGATTTTGCCGGTGTGAGGGGCGCCGGGCAGCGCCTTTTCACGCGCCACAAAGGCCAGAATCTCCTCGCGGCTGGGTAAACCGGCTTTTTTTGTTTGTTTCACGTTTCGCCTCGCTCGCGCCGCAGCTTGGCCCAATAGTCCAGCCGCTTTTTGATATCCCGCTCAAACCCGCGCTCAACCGGCTGATATAGCTCAACCCGGCCCAGAGCATCAGGAAAATAATTCTGGCCCGAAAAGGCTTCGGGCTGGTCATGGTCATACAAATAGCCTGAACCATAGCCTTCGTCGCGCATCAATTTGGTCGGCGCGTTTAAAATCACCTTCGGTGGCATCAGCGAGCCATGCTCTTTGGCCAAAGATGTTGCGGTTTTAAATGCCTTATAGACCGCGTTGGATTTGGGCGCCGTGGCGACATAAACCACCGCCTGCGCTATAGCCAGTTCGCCTTCGGGGCTGCCGAGAAAATCATAAGAGTCTTTGGCGGCCAAGGCCACGACCAGCGCCTGCGGATCGGCAAGGCCAATGTCTTCGCTAGCCATGCGCACCACGCGGCGCAAAATAAACAGCGGGTCTTCCCCCGCCACCAGCATCCGCGCCAGATAATAAAGCGCGGCGTCGGGATCAGAGCCGCGCACGGTTTTATGCAGGGCGGAGATGAGATTATAATGCCCCTCCTGCCCCTTGTCATAAATCGGGGCGCGGCGCTGCACCACGCGCACCAATCCCGCCAAATCAAACACCTCGCCCGACCGCGCCGCCCGCCAGACCTCCTCAGCCAATGTCAGCGCGGCGCGGCCATCGCCATCCGCCATACGGATAAGGGCAGCGCGCGCCGCATCGTCCAGCGGCAGCAGCCTGCCCTCAAAGCCTTCCGCACGGGCCAGAAGATGCGCCAGCGCGGCTTCATCCAGAGATTGAAAGGTCATCACCCGCGCGCGTGAAAGAAGCGCGGCATTCAGCTCAAACGAAGGGTTCTCCGTCGTCGCACCAATCAGCACCACGGTTCCGTCTTCCATCACAGGCAGAAAACTGTCCTGCTGGCTGCGGTTGAAGCGGTGAATCTCGTCCACAAACAATAAAGTGCCCTGCCCGGCCTCGCGCCGCGCCCGCGCCTCCTCAAACACCTTCTTGAGATCCGCCACGCCGGAAAATATCGCCGAAATCTGCACGAAGGTCAGGCTGGTCTCATGCGCCAACAGCCGCCCGACTGTGGTTTTACCGGTGCCGGGCGGCCCCCAGAAAATCAGACTGCCAAGAGATTTGGCCTGGAGCAGCCGGGTCAGAGCGCCCGCCTCGCCCAGCAGATGATCCTGCCCCGACACTTCGCTTAAAGACTGAGGACGCAGCCGGTCGGCCAGCGGGCGCGGCGCACCCCTCTCAAGACCAGCAGCGGCAAATAAATTCGTCATGACTCCAGTCTAACGCGCGCCGCCTTATTATGGAAGTCGTTACTCGCATTGCCCGCTTCGCTCAGCGGTGATGGGCAAGCGCATTGAACATCTGCGTGGTGAGGCGCGTCATCATCAGGGCCGAATCTTCTGCTGTGGAGCCGAATTTCGTCAGGCTTTCATCCACCCAGAGGGTGGCAAGCCCATGCACCACGGTCCAGGCATAGAGCACGAAGGGTTGCGGGTCGCCCTGTGGGGCTGTTCCGGCGGCCTGACATGCAAGTATGGCCTCGCATAATAATTGAAAGGCGCTTTCGCTGGCATATTCCAAGGCAGAATTGGGCACTTTGCGCGTATCCCCGCGAAACATCACCCGAAAATGCCCGCGATGCGACGTGGCGAATAGAACATAGGCCTGACCCATGGCCTCAAGCCGCGCGCGCGAATCCTCACCCGCCTGATCACGCGCGCGGATCATGGCTGCTTCCAGAAGTTCGAAGCCTTCTGAGGCAATGGCTGCCAGCAATTCAGCGCGATCGGCAAAATGATGATAGGGCGCGCCAGAGGAAACGCCAGCCGTTGAGGCCAGCGCACGCAAATTCAACGCGTCAATCCCCTTTCTGTCGATAACATCCACACTGACAGCGATTAAAGTTTTACGCAGATCACCATGATGATAGGCACGCTTTTGACTGGTTTTGATCATTTATCTTGAAATTCTTTCAAAGCTCAGACTTTTTATTTGGGAGGTCGCATCATATTGGCACCAACAGCCGCAACCATGCTTCTGGGCACAAAACGAAGCGATTGCGCCATCAGCCAGTTTTTAAATCCGGTAATATAGGTGGAGGACGTGCCCTGAATGGCTTTCATGGCTTCGCCCGCCACATAGTCAGGCGTGAGGGTTGAGGCAAATGCGCTCGTTTTTCGCACCGATTCATTGCCCAATGTGCTGATGAACGCCGTCTCGACCGCGCCAGGGCACAGCGCGGCAACATGAATGCCCCTTGGGCGATATTCCGCCCAGAGCGCCTCACTGAAACTGAGAACAAAGGCCTTGCTGGCTGCATAGACAGCCATATAGGGCACCGGCTGAAAAGCGGCAACAGAGGCTATATTGAGAATGACGCCCGCACCCCGCCCCAGCATGTCCGGCAGCACAGCATGGCTCAGATCAACCAGCGCGGCAATATTGACGGCAATTTCATTCTGTTCGGCTTGCGGCGAAATGGTTTCAAAGGGCCCATAGGTGCCAAAGCCCGCATTATTGACGAGAATATCAATCGTCATGCCCTCTGCATGAATCTTTTGAAGCAAACCGGCACCGCAATGGGGCTGGGCCAAATCTGCGGCCATAACCAAACAGCGCACAGAACAGGTCTGCGTGAGTTCTGCGGCCAGTTGGTTCAGCATGTCCTGTGACCGCGCCACCAGAACAAGATGAACACCCGCAGCCGCCAGTTTTTGCGCGATAACCTTGCCAATTCCTGAAGATGCGCCCGTAACCAGTGCGGTTTTGCCTTTTAAGCTGATCATTTCTCAATACTCCATTTTCACTTTAAGAGGTGTGACAGAACCCGCAGCAACACCAAAAGCCGCATCTTTGAAGTCCGGAGCAGAGAATAAGGGGTGCACGTTGTTGGAAGCTCCGTAACCCTCCTGCGGAATACCCAGGACATTTTTGTCCATTTTTTCATTTAAGTTCTCATCATGTAGAGCAATGAAAGCATAGGTGCCTGCCGGGACATCCTTAAAATCGCAAACCGCATGATCCGCATTAATAGCAGCATGAAGCTCTCTGAAGGCTTTGGCATGGGCTTCAGGAAAACCCTCAGCAGAACTGAATAAATGGCACAGAATATCACCCTTGGAATTTCGTATATTGCTGATTTCAACATGCACTGCCGCATTTTGCCCAGCCGCATATGCAGTGAATGCCGCCAATATAACCGGAACAGAAACGGATAATATATATCTGTATTTTTGCATGACTGCGCCCTCTCGCTAATCTAAGCAATGATTAGATTATAAAGTTTGAAGAGTCAAATATAATCTAAGCAACGCTCAGATAATTATGGAGCGGGTTGAGAGTCTGTTGCCTTTAAATGGAAACGTCTACTTCTCCCTGCGCGCGGGGAGAGGGTTGGGGTGAGGGGCAAAAAAGAATCACACTTCATTGTCATCGCAAACGAAGTGAAGCAATCCAGAAGAAATGGATGGCTTGAGTGACTTTGCCGCCTCGCAAAGACGGTTTTTCCCTTATCCTGTCCTTCTCCCCATCCCTCTCAACGGCCTGCGGCCTCCTCAGGATGACGGGGTGAGGGAACGCTCACAGTGCGCTTCCACCTCAAAACAGCATGTTTTAAATATAAATCCATGCCAAGCGTGGCCGCGCGCACGGCGCTGCGGGTGGCGTGATGACAGATCCTGCCCGTTTCGCCATTACCCGCCAAAGACCGAGGTGATCACCTGACCGTGGCGGTTGATGGTCAGCTTCCAATAGGCATGGCGGCCCGCTGTTGCAGCGCCAATATCGGCGGTGGTGCTGATTTTAACGCCATTGATGGCCAGAATAATGTCCCCTTTCTGCACCCCCACATTTGCCGCGATAGACCCCTCTTCCACATCACCCACCACCACGCCGCTGACCACGGCCTCAAGCGATAAATCTTCCGCCACTGCGGGCGAAATATTCTCCAATGTGGTGCCGGTCAGGGGCGATTCTCCCCCCACCTTCACCGGCAGGCGCGCGGGCTCCTCCGGTGCGGCGATAAGGCGGATCGACAGCGTGACCGGCTTGCCGCCACGCAGCACAGTCAGCATGGCCGCACCGCCCAGAGGCTTGGTGCCCAGCCGGAAACCAAAGGCTTCAGGATCATCAATCGCCTGCCCATCAACAGAGACAATCACGTCACCAACCTTCAACCCCGCCTCCGCGCCCGGACTTTTCGGCTGGATAGAGCTGATCAGTGCGCCCGCTGCCCGGTCCATGCCCAGACTTTCCGCCACATCCTTGGTGAGCGCCTGCATCACAAATCCGACCCAGGGCCGGCGCACTTTGGCAACACCGCCCTTTGCCGCCGCCACAACCACGCGCACCATATTCACCGGTATGGCAAAACCAATGCCGTTTGACCCGCCGGATTTGGAATAGATCGCCGAATTGATGCCGACAAGCCGCCCATTCATATCCACCATGGCGCCGCCCGAATTGCCGGGATTGATGGCCGCATCAGTCTGGATGAAAAACTGATAGTCGCTCACACCCACCTGCGTGCGCGCCAATGCAGAAATAATGCCCTGTGTCACGGTTTGGCCAACACCGAACGGATTGCCGATCGCTATGATAAAATCACCGATCTCCACCGCATCCGAATCCCCCATCTCCATAAAGGGAAAATCCTTGCCGCCTTTAAGCCGCAGCACAGCCAGATCGGTATGAGGATCCCGCAGCACGATTTCGGCTTCAAATTCGCGCTTGTCGCCGAGCGCGACCTTCACATCGGTCATGCCCTCAATCACATGGTAATTGGTGACAACAAGCCCGGAACTGTCCACAATCACGCCGGAGCCAAGCGACTGGGCCGTGCGGCCGGTCGGGCGCTGGTCATCGCCAAGGCCAAAAAAGCGTTTGAAAAACGGATCGTCAAACAAGGGGTTGCGCGTCATTTCCTCCTTGCGCGAGGCATAGACATTGACGACCGCCGGCTGAACCTTTTTCACCAAGGGCGCGAAGGAATATTTCACCTGCGCCGGACTATCGGGCACCAGCTTTTGCTGTGCAGCCACAGGCATAGAAAAAAGCACAAGAGCAACGCATATCAATGTCCAGACTGACCGTTTCATAAACTTTCTCCGATGTTACGCTCAAGATAATCATCGATCAGGGCAAAAAAAAGGGCGACCCGCAGGCCGCCCGATTTGAAAGTGAACAGAGGCTTATGCCGCCTCGGAGTCGCCCTTTGTCTGCACAGGGCCGGAATCCTTGCCCTTGGCGTTCACATCGCGGTCAACAAATTCAATAACCGCCAGAGCCGCATTGTCGCCGTAACGGAAGCCCGCCTTCAGCACGCGCAGATAACCGCCATGACGGTCTTTATAGCGTGGGCCGATCACATCAATCAGCTTCTTCACGAGATCCGCATCACGCAGGGCCGAGATGGCCTGACGGCGAGCATGAAGATCACCACGCTTGCCGAGGGTCACCAGCTTTTCAACGACAGGGCGCAAATCCTTGGCCTTTTCGAGGGTGGTGACAATCTGCTCATGCTTAATCAGCGCCTGAGCCATATTGGCAAACATTGCCTTACGATGTTCGGCTGTGCGGCCAAAACGACGAAAACCTCTACCATGATACATTGGGCAACTCCTTGAATTTTACGCCCGCCGTGCCACGGTACGGGCGTTCTTTATAGCCACTTCTTATGAAGTGGCGGGTCAGATCTCAATAATGCTCCTCGAAGCGCTTCGCGAGATCCTCAATATTTTCCGGCGGCCAGCCGGTGACTTCCATGCCCAGATGCAGACCCATCTGTGCCAGCACTTCCTTGATTTCATTCAGGGACTTACGGCCAAAGTTCGGGGTGCGCAACATTTCAGCTTCGGACTTCTGGATCAGATCGCCAATATAGACAATATTGTCGTTCTTGAGGCAGTTGGCCGAACGGACGGACAGTTCGAGTTCGTCCACCTTCTTGAGCAGGGCCGGATTGAAGGCCAGTTCCGGAATGGCCGACTGGGCCTCTTCCTTCTTGGGTTCTTCAAAGTTGACGAAGACGTTAAGCTGATCCTGCATGATGCGTGCGGCATAGGCCAGCGCATCTTCAGGGGTCAGAGAACCGTCGGTTTCGATCTGCATGGTCAGCTTGTCATAATCAAGAACCTGACCCGAACGGGTGTTCTCAACACGATAGCTCACCTTCTTGACCGGTGAATAAAGGCTGTCGACCGGAATCAGGCCAATCGGCGCATCTTCCGAACGGTTGCGGTCGGCAGGCACATAGCCCTTGCCGGTGTTGACTGTAAATTCGATCCGGATATCTGCACCCTCATCCAGTGTGCAGATGACGATTTCAGGATTGAGAACCTGCACATCACCGGTCGTGGCAATGTCGCCAGCCGTCACAGTGCCGGGGCCATGCTTCTTGAGCACCAGACGCTTTGGGCCATCACCCTGCATCTTGATGGCAATGTCCTTCACATTCAAAACAATGTCGGTGACATCTTCACGAACGCCGGGAATGCTGGAGAATTCATGCAGAACGCCATCCACCTGCAAGGCTGTCACCGCTGCGCCCTGCAAGGAGGACAGCAGAATGCGACGCAGCGAATTGCCGAGCGTCTGGCCATAGCCGCGCTCAAGTGGCTCTGCAATCACAGTGGCGAAACGCTTCGGGTCATCCCCAAGGATGAATTCGAGCTTGGTGGGCTTAATCAGTTCTTGCCAATTTTTTTGTATCACGACGGCACCTATCTGTGCGCAAGAGGCATATCGGTCCGTCGACCCTGGCCCCAAGCTGTCGGAAGAAAGTGGCGGCCATCACCCGTCGGTCATGGCCGTTATGTTTTGGGCTTAAACGCGGCGGCGCTTGCGAGGGCGGCAGCCGTTATGCGGAATCGAGGTCACGTCACGAATCGAGGTCACGGTAAAGCCCGCAGCCTGCAAGGCGCGCAGAGCCGATTCACGGCCCGAACCCGGGCCACAGACCTCAACCTCAATGGTGCGCACGCCATGTTCAGCCGCCTTTTTGGCCGCATCTTCTGCGGCCATCTGCGCGGCAAACGGGGTCGATTTACGCGAACCCTTGAAACCCATGGTGCCCGCCGAAGACCAGGAAATGGTGTTTCCCTGCGCGTCGGTGATGGTGATCATGGTGTTGTTGAATGTGGAATTCACATGGGCCACGCCCGATGCAATATTTTTGCGTTCGCGGCGGCGGACGCGTGCTGCTTCTTTTGCCATTTTACTCTAGTCCTATCCTTCAGGCGCGCCCGTCATGCCAGGCGCTGGGGATTGTTTATAAAAACAAAAATCAGATCAGTTCCGGCTCAATGAGCCAAAATCAAATCAAAATTACTTCTTTTTGCCGGCGATGGGCTTGGATTTACCCTTGCGTGTGCGCGCATTGGTCGAGGTGCGCTGACCGCGAACCGGCAGACCACGGCGATGACGAAGACCGCGATAGCAGCCCAGGTCCATCAAACGCTTGATGTTCATCGAAACTTCACGGCGCAGATCGCCTTCGACCATATAATCACGGTCAATGGTTTCACGAATTTGCAAAACCTCAGCATCAGAAAGCTGATTCACGCGGCGTTCAGCCGTGATATTCACCTTCTGGCAAATTTCTTCAGCCTTTTTGGGGCCAATGCCGTGAATATATTGCAGCGCAATCAAAACGCGCTTGTTGGTTGGAATATTAACGCCTGCTATACGTGCCACTTTTATCACTCCATGTGAACCGGATTGCTCCGGATTAAGTCCGCGTCCGGTGGAGGCCGGCCCTTGCGGTAACGAAAAAGAGCGCTCATACCTGTAAGGGCATGAAAGCGCTCAGATGCGAATGTGTGTTCCTAGTGCCTTTCACCAGAAACGTCAAGTCTCAACTCAAGATTTTATCAATCTGCGCCGAGACCTGATCAATCGGTGCCATGCCGTCAACGGTTTTCAACTGACCCAGCGCCGCATAATAATTCGAGACTGGCGCAGTTTGGGCGCGATAGGCCTCAAGCCGGATTTTGAAGCTCTCGGCATTGTCATCCGCACGCACGGTGCCGCCCGCTGCCAAAGTTTCAGCCACACGCCGCTCGATTCGCGCCAATAAAGCCGCTTCATCGACTTTAAGCTCGATCACCGAATCAAGCTCCATATGCTTGCTGGCCAGCATTTTGCCCAGAGCCTCAGCCTGTGCCACCGTGCGCGGAAAACCGTCAAGAATGAAGCCATTTTTGGCGTCGGCTTCCTCGATACGATCGGCAACAATGCCGACAACAATATCGTCCGACACCAGTTGTCCGGCATCCATCACGGCCTTAGCCTTGATGCCGATGGGCGTGCCAGCCTTGACCGCAGCGCGCAGCATATCGCCCGTGGAAAGCTGCGGTATTTTGAATTTCTCAACCAGACGTGCGGACTGCGTTCCCTTGCCTGCCCCTGGTGGCCCCAGAAGAATGAGCCTCATTTTTTCTTACCCCGTAATTTTGCCTTCTTGACGAGGCCTTCATATTGATGAGCCTGCAGATGGCCGTGGACCTGCGCCACAGTGTCCATCATTACACTGACCATGATCAGCAATGATGTGCCACCAAAATAGAACGGTAATGCCGCATAGGAAATCAGCACTTCGGGTATTAGACAAATGACGGCCAGATACATCGCGCCAATCACGGTGATGCGGGTCAGAACCTTGTCAATAAACTGGGCTGTTTTCTCGCCAGGACGGATGCCGGGAATAAACCCGCCATATTTTTTCAGATTATCGGCCGTATCCACCGGATTGAACACGCTGGCCGTGTAGAAAAAGGCAAAGAAAATAATCAGTGCGACATAAAGCAGCATATAGAGCGGGCGGCCATGGCCAAGATATGTGGCAATGGTTGCCAGCACCCCCGTGCCATTGCTTTGAGCGAAATTGGCCACAGTGGTGGGCAAAAGCAGCAGGCTGGAGGCGAAAATCGGAGGAATCACACCGGAAGTATTCAATTTGAGCGGCAAAAACGAGGTCTGTCCGTCAAAAACCTTATTGCCCACCTGCCGCTTCGGATAGGTGACCAGAAGACGGCGCTGCGCACGTTCCATAAACACAATAAAGGCAATGACGCTGACAGCCATCACAACGGCACCCAGAATAATGCCTGTGGACAGAGCCCCCTGACGCCCAAGCTCAAGCGTATTGACCACGGCGATCGGCAGACCGGCCACGATACCGGCAAAAATAATCAGTGAGGAGCCATTGCCCACCCCGCGCGCTGTGATCTGCTCGCCAAGCCACATCAGGAACATTGTTCCGCCCATAAGGGTGAGAACAGTCGAAATCCGGAAAAACAACCCGGGATCGGCCACAACATTGGCCTGCCCCTCAAGCCCCACAGAAATGCCATAGGCCTGAAAGGCCGCCAGAATCACAGTGAGGTAGCGGGTATATTGATTGAGAATCTTGCGGCCTGATTCGCCTTCCTTCTTGATCGATTCCAGTTGCGGAACCACCGAGGACAGAAGCTGCACAATGATCGAAGCCGAAATATAAGGCATAATGTTCAGGGCAAAAATGGCCATGCGCTGCACAGCGCCGCCCGAAAACATATTGAACAGGCCCGCAATACCCTGACTCTGGCCCTTGAACGAGGCTGCAAAGGCCGCAGGATCAATGCCGGGCAGCGGCACATAGGTTCCGAGCCGGTACACAATCAGGGCACCAAGAGTAAACCAGATCCGCTTTTTCAATTCATCCGCTTTGGAAAAGCTGGAAAAATTGAGATTTGCCGCTAATTGTTCGGCTGCCGATGCCATTTTATCGCTCCAGATCAAAAACACACGCCAGATACGACATTCGTATCCCGCTTAAAACCCATAGCACTCTATAGTGCATTTCGCATTCAACATGCAAACGGGGCGACAAGGTTTCAACCCCACGCCCCGTTTCAATCTTCATATATGCGGCAAGCGCAACCTGTGCACAGGATCAGGCCTCTGCAGGCTGTCCGAGCAGCGTGACAGTGCCACCGACCTTCTCGATCGCCTCAAGCGCACCCTTCGATGCGCCCACAACATGGAAGCTCAGCTTGGTCTTGAGTTCGCCAGAGCCAAGAATCTTGACGCCGTCGCGCACCTTGACGCAGACACCCGCTGCAACAAGGGCCTCAACCGTTACCGGCTGAGACGCATCCAGCTTGCCGGCTTCAACAGCCTGCTGAATACGGCCAATATTCACTTCATTATAGTCGGTGGCGAAGGGGTTCCAGAAACCGCGCTTCGGCAGACGACGATGCAGAGGCATCTGACCGCCTTCGAAGCCCTTGACCGCCACGCCGGTGCGGGCCTTCTGACCCTTGACGCCGCGGCCCGCGGTTTTACCCTTGCCCGAACCGATACCACGACCCACGCGCATGCGCTTTTTGGTCGAACCCGCATTGTCCGAAATGCCATTGAGTCTCATGTTCATCTCCTCACTGGCCTTCGACGATACGGACGAGATGCGCAACCT
>DAIMHB010000025.1:0-12020 GCA_036723545.1 Beijerinckiaceae bacterium | reverse complement strand
GCAGCAGACGAGTATGAAAGGGCAAATTTGTTTCTTTTTCTCATTCCGCAAAAGACACAGGAATGAAATTATTTCCGTGGTAACACTTCTCTAAGCATAAACTATTTGGAAAAATACCTAATATCTTTAGGTCTGGCGAGTAATACTAAATTATTAAATATTAAGAATACAAAGATGCAAAAGGAGATTATATTTCCAGGCTTTTTTAACACGAGCCCCGGCAAACCAAGCCAAGCGACCCGTGATTTAGTTTCAACACTAGAAAAATAGTTAACCTTTGAACACTTTCCACACCTCGTCCCTCACCGCCAATGTCACGCCCGTGATTGCGGGTGCGCATGTCATCAAGGCTGGTTTTCTTGGCCGTATGCCGGTTTTTGCCTTGAGCGATGGCAGCATTGTTCTGTCCGAGGCGGGTGAGGACAGGCGCGTCGTCGTGCATGAGGAGGGTGCCATTCTGTGCGCCGCAACGGATGGCAAGCGGCTCTATACCGGCGGTGATGATGGCAATATCTTCGCCACCACGCCGGACGGCACCTCAACACTGATCGCGGATGAAAATGGCACATGGATTGACACGCTCATTGTGCGCGATGATGGCGCTCTGGCGTGGAATGCCGGACGCGAGGTGCGGGCGCGTGACGCCAAGGGCGAGGTGAAAAGCTGGCGCGCGCCCACAACACCGCGCGGGCTGGCTTTTTACCCCAAGGGCTATCGTCTTGGTATCGCGCATTATAATGGCGTCTCGCTCTGGTTTCCCAATACCGCCGCCGCGCCAGAGCGGCTGGAATGGAAAGGCTCGCATCTCGACCTCACCTTCTCGCCGGACGGGCGTTTCGCGGTTACTTCCATGCAGGAAAATGCGCTGCATGGCTGGCGCATTGCCGATAAGGCCGATATGCGCATGACCGGTTATCCGGCCAAAACGCGGTCGGTGTCCTGGTCGCAGGATGGCAACTGGCTGGCGACCTCCGGTGCAGAGGCCTGTGTCATCTGGCCGTTTCAGTCCAAGGGCGGGCCGATGGGCCAGTCCCCGCGTGAATGCGGCGTGCGCCCCGCGCGCGTCTCCGCCACGGCCTTTCATCCCAAAGCGCTGATTCTGGCGATTGGCTATGAGGATGGCTGGATTTTGCTCTGCCGCTTGCAGGACGGCTCGGAAATTCTGGTGCGTTCCGCGCCGGAGGGCAGCACAGATGCTGTCTCGGCGCTGGTGTGGGATGACAATGGCCGCCGGCTGGCCTTTGGCACCACGCAAGGTGCCGCCGGATTGCTGACTTTGCCGGTCTGAACTTAGAGCCTGTCGGGTTCAAGCCGAATCGACTCCCTCTCCCATCCTTCGAGACGGCCTGCGGCCTCCTCAGGATGACGGGGAGAGGGACTGAGATGAGGGGCTTGGGATTATCAAATGCCCCTCACCCCATCCCTCTCCCCGTGCGCAGGGAGAGGGAGCCGTTTCCGTTTAAAAGCAACAGATTCTAGAGCATTTCAAATTTGGATAAAGGTCTTCGTGAACGTTCCTTCTCCCTCTGGGAGAAGGATAGGATGAGGGTATTCAAGCGAGAAATAACGATCATTTTACCCTCACCCTCACCCTCACCCTCTCCCAAGGGAGAGGGAATGGTTTGAGCCGATAAAAAAATCAACGGGCCCAACCTCGCTCACCGCACCAGAATATTGCGGAACTGCCAGGCGTCCGAGGTGTCAATATCTTCGGGGAAGAAGCCCGGGCGGTCGGTCAGCGGTGTCCAGTCGGTATAGGCGCCAATGACCGGGCCAAGATAGGGCATCTGCACTTCGAGGCAGCGGCGATAATCCATCTCGTCGGCTTCGACAATGCCACGATTGGGGTTTTCGAGGGCCCAGACCATGCCGGCCAGCACGGCAGAGGTCACCTGCAAGCCGGTGGCATTCTGGTTGGGGGCGATGGCGCGGGTTTCTTCTACAGAGAGCTGCGAGCCGAACCAATAGGCATTCTTGCCATGGCCATAGAGCAGCACGCCCAGCTCATCAATGCCGTCGAGAATTTCGCTCTCGCCAAGAATGTGATGCGCGGATTGCATTTTTCCGGCCTGACCGAACATCTCATGCAGCGACAACACCGCATCATTGCAGGGGTGATAGGCATAATGGCAGGTGGGGCGATAGAGCGCCTTGCCGCTGTCATCCTTCACCGAAAGATAATCGGCAATGGAGATCGATTCATTATGCGTGACCAGAAAGCCATATTGCGCCTGCGCGGTGGGTGTCCAGCTGCGCACGCGGGTGTTGGCCCCCGGCTGGTTGAGATAAATCGCCGCGCCGCAGCCGCTCTTATGGGTGCCGGCCGTGTCCGGCATCCATTTTTCATGCGTGCCCCAGCCCAGCTCGGCGGGCTGCATGCCCTCGGAGAGGAAGCCTTCCACGGACCATGTATTGACGAAAACACCCTGCGGCTTCGGGCTTTTGGCGCGCTGGGTGTCGCGCTCGGCAATGTGAATGCCCTTGACATTCAGGCGCTGTGCGAGGGCGGCCCAGTCCTCGCGGCAGGTGGGCTCGGGTGCCGTGTCGCCGGTCTCGGCGGCCAGATTGACCAGCGCCTGTTTGACAAACCAGGACACCATGCCCGGATTGGCACCGCAGCAGGACACGGCGGTGGTGCCGCCGGGAGTTTTGCGACGTGCGGCCAGCACGGTTTCACGCAGGGCATAATTGGAGCGGGCCGATGTATCGAGGTTTTTGTCAAAATAAAAGCCGGGCCAGGGCTCAACAACCGTGTCGATGTAAAGCGCGCCCACCTCGCGGGCCAGTTCCATAATGGCCAGCGAGGATGTGTCCACCGACAGATTGACGCAGAAGCCCTGTCCCTTGCCAGCTGTCAGCAGCGGCGGCAGAATATCGCGGTAATTGTCCTTGGTGATGGCGAGATGCAGAAACTGAATGCCCGCATCGTCAAGAATCTTGCGGTCCGCATCATTCGGGTCAATCACCACAAGATGTTGACGGTCAAAGGTAAAATGCCGCTCGATCAAAGGCAGCGTGCCCTTGCCTATCGAGCCGAAGCCGATCATTACGATTGCGCCGTCAATATGCCCGTGGTTTGGCCAAGCTTTCATCATGTACTCCAGTTTCAAACAATGCATGCAGGTGTGAGCCAAGCCCATACCTGCACGTCAGGTGGATTATATTTATGTTGAACGTGTCTCAGTTCAGGAAGTTGTAACCTAAACAGGCAAGATCACGAAATTAAGACGTCGGCACGGGTCTGTCCTGTCTTATGCGGCGCGGGCAAGCTGTACAGTGTAGCCTGTGGCACGCACCATGCCTCTGGCATGGGTGAGAGCGCCCGCCTGCAATTCACAGCCCAGAAACCGCGCCTCATCCACCGGCCCGGGCAGTTCCAGCGCTTCCGTCAGGCGGCGCGAAAAGCCGAAGCGGGTATAATAGGGCGCGTCGCCCACCAGAATAATGGCGCGATGTCCCAGCCCTTTGGCGCGGGCAAGGCCGTGCCGCATCATGGCACTGCCAAGGCCAAGGCTCTGGTGTGAGGCGGCCAGCGCCAGAGGGCCCAGCATCAGGGCCTCGACGCAGCCCGCATTGACATGCCAGAAGCGCAGGGTGCCGACAACAACCCCATGGTCTTCCGCAATAAAAGCCAACCCGCGCGCAGGAGAGCGCCCCTCACGCAGCCGCTCGCAGGTTTTGGCAAAACGGGACGGGCCAAAGGCGTCATCAAGCAGGGCCTCGCGCGCCGCCACATCCGTTATATGCTCATGGCGCAGCACAAAGGTCGAGGGTTCGGCAACAGTGTTCAGAATGCGCGGGCGGCGCACAAGATCAATCATGGTCATCAAAGCCTCCATCGGGCAAAGACAACCCTCGCACCAGTCCTGCCGCGGATTTGACATCGCGCAGCCTGTGGCCGTTCGGGAGAGGAAGGTAAGGAGCCGGAAGGCCGGCTCCTGTTCACGTCAAGAGCTTAGATCACAAAGCTCTGCAAGGGCGGAAAGCCATTGAACTCCACCGCCGAATAGGTGGTGGTATAGGCGCCCGTGCCTTCAATCAGCACTTTCGCGCCGATTTCAAGGCTCACCGGCAGCATATAGGGCTCTTTTTCATAGAGCACATCCACCGAGTCGCAGGTTGGGCCTGCGAGCACGCAGGGCTCCAGCGCATCGCCGTCATAGGCGGTGCGGATCGGATAACGGATCATCTCATCCATGGTTTCGGCAAGGCCATTGAACTTGCCAATGTCGAGATAAACCCATTTAACCTTGTCCTCATCGGCCTTTTTCGAGATCAGCACCACTTCGGCTTCGATGATACCGGCATTGCCCACCATGCCGCGACCCGGCTCAATGATGGTTTCCGGAATATTATTGCCGAAATGCTTGCTCAGCGAGTCGAAAATCGCCTGTCCATAGGCCTTCACCGCCGGCACATTCTTCAGATATTTGGTCGGGAAGCCGCCACCCAGATTGACCATCTGCAACTGAATGCCGCGCTCGGCCAGATCTCTGAAAATAGCCGCGGAGGAGGCCAGGGCAGAATCCCACATCTTCGGATTGCGCTGCTGCGACCCGACATGGAAGGATATGCCATAGGCATTAAGGCCAAGCCGGTGCGCCAGCTCCAGCACGCGCGGGGCCATCTCAGGTGCGCAGCCGAATTTGCGCGACAAAGGCCATTCCGCGCCCTCGCCATTGCACAAAATGCGGCAGAACACCTTGGCACCGGGCGCAGCCCGCGCAATCTTCTCGACCTCGGCTTCGCAATCCACAGCAAAGAGGCGCACACCCAGCTCGAAGGCGCGGGCAATATCACGCTCTTTCTTGATGGTGTTGCCGAAGCTCAGGCGGTCAGGCGAGACGCCGGTGGCCAGCACCTGCTGAATCTCAACCACAGAGGCGGTGTCAAAGCAGGAGCCCAGACGCGCCAGCAGATCGAGAATCGCCGGGTCAGGATTGGCCTTCACAGCATAAAACACGCGGGTGTCCGGCAATGCACTGGCAAAGCTGGTATAATTGTCACGAACAACCTCAAGGTCAACAACGACACATGGGCCATTGTCCAGGCCATTGGCACGTCGTTGCGCTAAGAAGTCTTGAATACGATCAGTCATGGCGGCATCCCCTTTTGAAGCCAGGGCCACACGCAAGTGTGGGAGTGAAAAACTCTTCAGATGACACTTCGTCTGCTCCCCGCGCGTTGGAGACGCGGAAGACAGCATAAAACGCCACCTAAGACTGAATGTTGCAAAGCCAGACAGGCCTTGCGCCACCAGTCAGATGCTGCGCCGTTGGATACGCGCACTGCTGCATGACTGTGACATCACACATCAGGTATCGTAGCCATCGATTGGAGGGGGAATACCTCTCCGCACGCCCGGCAAGAAAGACAAGCCTCTTCGGTTATCACGCTTTGGAGGCGCAATAGAGACCAAAAAAGCCCGGTCCGTCGTTGCTTTAAGTCGCGTCCCCCGTTTGGCGGGGTTCGCCGGTTCGCCTCCGGCTGCCGGTTTTTGAATGGTGGTTAACCGGCCTCTTGTCCGGATCCCCACCAACCGACACACGACCACAGGCACGTGCGAAATTGGGCAAGCAGATAAATACGAATTTTGAGCCCGGATGCAAGTGTTATTTTGCCTCTAAGGGCATGTTTTTTGCGGGGAATGTCATGGTCTTTCGCAGGGCTGTTTTTTGGACATTTTTTTATGTCAGACTGGCTTCAGTTTTGATGCTGGCCTGCTCTTGCCCGTCTCTGCTTTTGCCTTTACTGAACCCGCTGATCCGCCCGAACACGATGAGTGCCATGAAGCCCCTGAATCGCCGCGCCGCCCTTTCCGCGCTTGCCAGCGCCACACTTGCCAGTGCCACTCTTGCCAGTGCCAGTCTGCTGGCGATACGGCCTTTGCGGGCCCAGACCCCGAATGTGCCGGATGCGGCCTTCGGCTTTGAGGATGTGATCCGCCGGGCGCGGGAACTGGCAGCGCTGAATTATGAGCCCGTCCCCTCAAAGCTGCCGGACGCTTTGCAAAATCTGACCTATGATAACTGGCGGGACATTCGCTTCCGGTCGGAAAAATCTCTGTTTGCCAGCAAGGACAGCCCGTTTCATTTGCAGCTGTTTCATCTGGGGCATCTTTATAAGCAGCCGGTGGTGATCAATCTCATCCGTGACGGCATTGCCGCGCCCATTCCCTACACCAGCAGCCTGTTTGATTATGGGCACAATGCCTTTGCCAAACCCTTTCCGGTCAATCTTGGATTTGCCGGGTTCCGGCTGCACACCGCCCTCAACCAGCCCAATCTGTTCGATGAGCTGATTGCTTTTCTGGGCGCAAGCTATTTCCGTGTGCTGGGCCGCGGCCAGCATTATGGTCTTTCGGCGCGCGGGCTGGCGCTGGCCAATGGAACGGATATGGAAGAATTTCCGGTGTTTCGTGAATTCTGGATCGAGACGCCTGTGGCTGGCACCGATCACGCCACGCTTTATGCTTTGCTCGACAGTCCGTCCTGCTCGGGCGCCTATCGCTTTGATATTTTTCCCGGGGTTGAATCCGTTGTCGAGGTGACCGCCAATATATTCCCGCGCAAAACGCTGTCTCATGTTGGACTTGCACCTCTGACCTCGATGTTTTTTACCGGCGCCAGCGATCCGCGCAATACCGAGGATTACCGGCCGCAACTGCATGATTCGGATGGCCTGCTGATTCATTCCGGCACGGGCGAATGGATCTGGCGGCCCTTGCGCAATCCGCATCATCCGGAAAATTCGGCCTTTGTTGACAAGGATATCCGTGGGTTTGGCCTGATGCAGCGCGACCGCAGCTTCGAGCATTATCAGGATCTTGATCTGGCCTATGAGCGCCGCCCGTCCTATTGGGTGGAGCCGCGCGAGGGCTGGGGCGAGGGGCGCATCGAGCTGGTGGAACTGCCCACCAGCGACGAAACCAATGACAATATTGTGGCCATGTGGGTGCCGGCCAGCCCGGCGGAACCGGGCAAGCCGCTGGTGTTCGGCTACAGCCTGAAAGCCCTGCTGGATGATGCGCATGTCTCGCCCGGCGGGCAGGCCTTGCATACGTTCCAGACCCTGCCACGCGCCCGCGGCGCCGGAGACGTTATTCCGCTGGGGGCGACCCGCTTCATCGTTGATTTTGCCGGTGGCGATCTAGCCTTTTATCTGGCTGATCCGGCCAGCGTTGAACTGGTGCCCACCACCACGCGGGGCAAAATTTTGCGCTCCTTCATGGTGCCCAATCCGCATATCAATGGCTTTCGGGCCGCTATTGATGTGCAGATTGATTCGGGGCAATCGACGGATCTGCGCGCGTTCTTACGTTCGGGCACCCGCACCCTCACCGAGACATGGACCCTGCCTTATGGGGTCTGACAGCCTGTTTCCCATGCGGAAATTCCGTTTGGGAAGCTGGTTAACACACGGTTAAAATTCAGGATTTCGTTCAAAATCGAAAAAAATTAATGATTTGTTAATAATTATAAATATTAATAAACATCGTTAATTTTTTCTTAGATCATGGCGGAATCTGAACTCATGGTTCACATGCAGGCGAATAATATTGAGCAATTCCGGCTGCGTCAGCAGCGGATCTCGCATCGCTCCGAGTTGATCCGCCAGCTTATCCGCCTGAGTCTGTTTCTGTGTGTGGGCGCTGTTCTGGCCTTGCTAGCCACGAACCAGCAGGCCAGGGCGGATTCGTCAGATTTTTCGATATTTATCGAACATCTGCGCCGGGATGCCCTGCGTCAGGGTGTTTCGCGCCCTGTGCTGGATCAGGTGTTTGAATCCATGACACCGGACGAGCACATTCTGGCCCTCACCCAGAAGCAAAGTGAATTCAGCCGTCCGATCTGGTCTTATATTGATGATGCAACCTCGGCTGCGCGCATCGACACGGGCCGCAGCAAATTGCAGCAATGGGATCAGACACTCGACAAAATTGAACGCCGTTATGGGGTTGATCCGACGATTGTTGTGGCCATCTGGGGCATGGAAAGCAATTTTGGGGCAAATGCCGGACATATTTCCACCATCCGTGCGCTTGCAACCTTGAGTTTTGCGCAGTATCGCGGCGATTTTTTCCGCAAGGAATTGCTGATTGCTCTGAAAATTCTTCAGCACGGTGATATTTCGCCTCAGGCTATGCAAGGGTCATGGGCCGGTGCTATGGGCCAGACGCAATTCATGCCTTCGGCCTATCAGGCCTTTGCGGTTGATTTCAGCCATCATGGCCGCCGGGATATATGGACCAATGTGCCCGATGCGCTGGCCTCCACCGCCAATTATCTGAAGGCCCATGGCTGGCGCGCGGGCGAGACATGGGGCTATGAGGTGACACTGCCTGAAACATTCAGATTCGGGCAGACGGGCCAGAAATCATTCCGCGCATGGGCGCGTCAGCATGTTACCCGCGCCGATGGCGAGCCCATGCCCCGGCATGGCACCGCAGCCTTGCTGTTGCCCACGGGCCGTCTTGGCCCGGCATTTCTGGTAACCCCGAATTTCAATGTCATCAAAACCTATAACAAATCCCTGTCCTATGCGCTGGGCGTGGCTTTGCTTGGTGACCAGATCGGCCGGTTTGGCGGCCTTAAACATCCCTGGCCACGCGATCAGGTTCAGCTGAGTCCGGAACAGGTGAAAGAAATCCAGCAAAAATTACAACGGCTCGGGTTTCATATTGGCGATATTGACGGCAAATTTGGCGAAACACTCAGCCATGCCCTGAGCATCTATCAGGCGCGCAATGGCCTTGTGCCGGATGGATATCCAACCGAGCAGACTCTGGACATCATGCGCAGGTCGCTCTGAACTGTTCACAGTCTGTATGTTCTGCTAGGCTGGCGAGATGATATATTTGCGCCCCCGCTTGCTTATGTTCATGTTCGTGCTGCTGTGCGGCATGATGCCATGGGCGGCGCAGGCCCAGAATGCCAGTATTTTTGATGTGCTGCGCGCGCTGTTCGGCGGGGCGCCGCCGCAAAGTCAGCAACCGGATAAGCCCAAAAAACCGCGCAAGCCGCATGTGGCCCTGCCTCTGAAGTCCGGGCCGGGCAATGGGGTCAATACGGTCTATGGCCCGCCGATGCCGCCGCAGTTTTTTGTATATGTCCTTGGGGATTCGCTTGGCACCATGATGGGGCAGGGCCTGACAGAGGCTTTGTCGGATACATCGGCGATTGCGGTTGTCAAACAGGCGAAGGATGCCTCCGGTCTTGTGC
Source organism: Beijerinckiaceae bacterium (assembly GCA_036723545.1). GTDB lineage: Bacteria > Pseudomonadota > Alphaproteobacteria > Rhizobiales > Beijerinckiaceae > JANXSV01. Next base: position 2,799 of record DAIMHB010000025.1, on the reverse strand, counting down.
GGGAGAGCTTTTTTGACTGGACAAAGGCCAGTGAGGATCTGCTGGCCAGCACTGACAAGCTTGACGTGGCGATTATGATGATCGGCGCCAACGATCATCAGCCCTTTGTCAGGGATGGCAAGGTGGTTGCGGATATTGATACCGAGGAGTGGGACAAGCTCTATAAGGCCCGCGTTGAAGCCATTGCCAATCTGTTCAGGGACAGGCAGATTCCGCTGATCTGGGTTGGCGTGCCGATCATGCGCAGCGGCACCTATTCCAATGAAATGTATAAGCTCAATGAAATCGACCGCGATGTGGTCACCTCCGCCGGGGCAACTTTTGTTGATACATGGGATGCCTTTGCCAATGAGCGGGGTGACTATGACCAGAACGGGCCGGATATCAATGGCCAGCAGGTGCGACTGCGCACCAGTGACGGCATTCATTTTACTATAGCCGGCCAGCGGAAATTGGCCTCCTTTGTTGAGCGCGACATCCGGCGTATTTTTGAAGAGCGAAAGCCCGCACAAGACACGCTGACAGCGCCGCAACTGCCGCCTGAGGGTCAGGATGCCAATGGAGCGAAGGTGGCAAAGGCACCGGTGAAAAAGGAGAGGCCGGTCTCAGGGCCGGTGTTCTCGCTCTCTAACCCGCCCAGAACGGCCAGCGGCGAACTGGTGACCCCTGTGAATACGCGTCAGCCCTTGAGCGCAGTGCCGGTGAGCACAGAGGAGGCGCATCCGGGCCGGGCCGATGATTTTGTCTGGCCGCAACACTGAAGCGCCGCCGCTAGAGAGCGGGCAGATCAAACTGTGATGTATCTATCGCCGATGGGTCGTCTGGCGGCAGGCTTTGCGGCAGGGGTTGTATCCGTTGCGGCGGCAGCGGGGCATAGGCGGTTTTGCCAACAGGGGCAGGGGGCAGAAGCGCGTCCGGCGTTTTGGACGGGGCAAGGGGGGCCGGGCGCGGCGTATACAAGCTGGAATTGGGTGCGGCTGCGGCCAGAGGGGAAATGTCGATCGCGCCCTGCGGATTGGCAACATCCTCGCCTTCGGCATTCACCTCCAGTTGTGGGGCGTCGGGCAGCGGCGTGGTGGTGTCGTCGGGTTGCGGCTTGCAGATCCGGCGCATGGTGCCGTCGCGCAGCATGGAGTGACGGGCCAGATCGACATGAATATGATTATAATGGAACATATCCGCGCCGGGGGCGAGCACGGTGGTGAAATAAGAGCAGGCACCGGCCTGTGCATCATGCAGAAACGCGCGTTCCTGCTCGTCCCGGCTTTTCCAGCCGCGCATGACATTGATTTCACGCCCCGAGGCCAGCACAAAACCTGCCACATCAATGGCATTGCCAAAGGCATGTTCCGACATGGCCGCGCCGCGGATATGGTCAATCGAGCGGCAGCCATAAGAGCCCATGGTTTTGATTTCGACAATCGGCTCGCCAAAGCGCGCCTGTGCCAGCGGCTGAAGCACCTCCAGCACCCAGCGGTCCAGCATCGGAATCATCGGGCAGGCCAGCGTGGCATGGGAGTCCAGCATGACGGTACCATTGGCCAGAGCTGTGGTTTTGAACGGATAGACCAGCCCGCAGATGCCCGGCCCGTCTATGGATGAGGCGGGCTGCACATAGGCCGAAACCTGCACCATTTTTTCAGCCAGACAGGCCTCTTCCGCATGGGTGCGCCAAGCCGCTCGCTGCTCGAACCGGAAAATCGAGCAGCCTGCGAGCGCACTTAACGCAAGGATCAGCGTGATATATGGTTTTACGCGACGTACCATTGTATCAGCTTGTATGAAAATGCTTAAACTGCGGTTAAGCATAGGAGAATGAACCCATGACCGCGCATGTGCGTGCTGCCCGGCCCGGCGATGCCGGCCTGATTTTTCAGTTCATCCGTGAACTGGCCGAATATGAGCATCTACAAGATGAGGTGGTGGCCACACCCGCCCAGATTGACGAGGCGCTGTTTGGCGACGCCCCAAAGGCCTTTTGTGATCTTGTTGAATGGCGCGGGCCGGACGGCACGCTGCATCCGGCTGGATTTGCTGTGTGGTTTTATAATTTTTCGACCTTTCAGGGCCGTCACGGCATTTATCTGGAAGATCTTTATGTGCGACCGGCGTTTCGCGGGCACGGGCTTGGCAAGCGCCTGCTGCAAACCCTCGCCGCGCGCTGCATGGCAGAAGGCCTCACGCGGTTGCAATGGAATGTGCTGGATTGGAACGCCCCCTCGATTGCCTTTTATAAGGCGCAGGGCGCGCGGATGCAGGAGGAGTGGACAGGATGCCGCGTAGAGGGCGAAGCGCTGGTCAGGCTGGCGGGCTGATCACCAGCCAAACACCACCTGCCCGAGCAGCCTGCCGGGAATAAGCGTGAACAGGCCTGCAATGAGCAGCCCCGCATAATTGGCAATCATGATGCGGGCATGGCCTTTGATGTCGCCCCGGCGCCGCGCAAGAATGGCAAGCGGCAAGGTGGCAAGAGTGACCAAAGACAAAATATGAATCGGGCTGAAATGTCCGGGCAAAAGCGATGTCACCGCGAATGAGCTGAGCGCCGTGCCATACATGACCATGCTCCAGATCATCCCGATGGTTTTATGCTGTGCTGTTCCTTTTTTCAGCATCAGAACAGTTGTGCCCAGCCCCAGCGCCAGAAGCGCCAAGGCAAGATGAATCTGGATGGGTGCCGATGCGGTGAGCAGAGGTATCAAATTCATTGGGCGATCCGCTCCCGTGCAGAATTTTTTCCGGCTGAGACCGGCTCCAGCGTGCCGGCTTTGCCCAGACCGAAGGCGGGCATATTAGCAT
>DAIMHB010000024.1:0-12174 GCA_036723545.1 Beijerinckiaceae bacterium | reverse complement strand
GCCGAATTCAATGGCGAAAACCGTGATATTCGTGCCGACCGCATCCAGCCGCTGGTCAACTGGACGCGGCAGCTGTTTCCGAATGTCAGCACCGAACGTGTGGTGCCCTGGGCCGGCCTGCGCCCGATGATGCCGAACATGTTGCCGCGCGTGGGCAAGGGAAGCCGTCCGGGGGTGTTTTACAACACCGGTCACGGCCATCTGGGCTGGACCCTCAGCGCCGCCACCGCAGAGAGTGTGGCCGAAAATATTGCCGCAACATGGCCCCTGCCCCCCGTGGTCAAGCCTCTGGCGGCATAAGCCCAACGCGCGCTTTGCAAAGGCCGCGTATGGAGACGAAAATATCCATCAACATGCCCTCTCTTTTCAGGAGAGGGCAGTGTGAACACACTTACGGCCCATGCGCCTGCGCAAAAAACACATCCACAGCATGAACAACTGACGCTGTGGCCTTATCCCGCCAGTCGGGCGAGACGAGATCTTTCTCATCCTTCGGGCTGGATAAATAGCCAAGCTCCAGCAGAACGGAGGGCACATCCGGCGCTTTGAGCACGACAAATCCGGCTGAGCGCTGCGGATTTTTGTTCAGCGACAAAAAGGGACCGGATTTCCATGCCGCGATCAGCGATTGTGAAAACACATGCGCATAGGCACGGGTTTCGCGGCGCGTGAGGTCAAACAAAATATCGGCTACTTCGGCGGGCTGTTCGGCCGCAGCCAATCCCCCTGCCATATCCGCCTGATTTTCATGCGCGGCCACGCGGGCAGCCTCGGCATCCGAGGCTTTATCCGACACCGTATACACCGTTGCGCCGCTCACAGCGCCCGTATCCGACAAAGTGTCGGCATGAATGGACAAAAACAGATTGGCACTGGCGGCCCGCGCCATACGGGTGCGCTCCTCCAGCGGCACAAAAACATCCTGATTGCGCGTCATCTGCACCCTGTAGCGGCCTGTGGCCTCAAGACGGGCCTTCAACACGCTGGCAAAGCTGAAGACGACATCTTTTTCTTCTACACCGTCCTCCCCCATGGCGCCGGAATCCGGCCCGCCATGTCCGGGATCAAGCATAATCAGCGGTCGTTTGTCCTCTGCCGTTCGGAGCGCAGGCTGGGCGGGGGCAGTGTCAGCGGCGGGCAGCGTGGTGCGCATTCCGGCCTGCGGCGCGGCGCTTTGCTGGGCTTGGCTTCTGGCCGCCTCCCCGGCAACGGCGGCATGAAATGTCGCCTCATCGGTTGCAGCCATATCCACCATCAGCCGCGCCGACTTCAGCCCGCCCAGATCCGGCACCACGCGCGCATCCACAATGCGGACAGGGCCGGAGACATCCATCACAATCCGCGATTGCCCGGCGGCAAACAGACCATAACGAAAGGCAGTGATCAGCGCCTCGCGCCCGCGAAAATGCGGCGTTTTGGCTTTAAAACTCATTTCTGGCAGGTCAATAATCAGCCGCCGGGGATTTTCAACCAGAAATGCGTGCACAGGCACCGCTTCAGAGAGATTCAGATCAAAATGCATCGCCATTTTGGACTGATTGAGATGCAAGGCTGAAATCACGGGAAGATCAGGCTGATCCTGCGCCTGCACAGGACAAGGCAAAAGGCTCAGGCACAGCCCGCACAGGGCCAGAAACCGCTCTATCCCGGCAAAAGACATACGGAATTGCGGTTTTTTTCGTAAAATAATCTGCATGTGTCTCAGCTAAATCGAAATTACGGCAAATGATCGTCATAAACAGACATAGTTTGCCCTATTGAGGGTTAACGGCCTGTGAAAACCCGTTGCCTTGGCCCCGCCGCACCCTATTGGCTGATCATTGCCTTCAGGGGAATGAGATACATAAAAGCATAACTTGCCAAATCAGCCCGAGGGAAGCTATACTTAGAAAATTATCGTCTGAAACATGTTTTGCCAAGGCTGCGCGTTTGTTGTGCGGCCAGATGCAAAGAGTTGATTTCTGCCGCTGCTCAAGGATCCCCGCTACTCTCATGGCGAGGCCCGCGGGAGCCGCCTCCCTGATGCAAAGGGGTTTGCGGCATACGGAAGTGGCATGAAAAGAAGATAATTATGGGTTTTGACCAAAAAACGCCCGATTGGTGCGGCATATCGTCAAAAATCCCGCTTATGTGAATTCAATGGCCGCTGCATCCGCGCAAGGCCGAAAGGTGACAGGTCTATGTTTCGCCCGATGAACGCATCGAGCACTGAAAAATCTGACAACGCCCGCAAGGCGAAGGTTTTTCATTGCGCTGTCCGTTATCGGCCGGTTCAAAATCCTCTTTCCCGAATTTTTATACCTCATTCCCATTCCAACAATACCGACACGCATGTCTGCAAAGGACACCGCAAGTTGCTGAATGCTTCACAGAAGCGACCAGCCATGCGGCTCTTCTGCGCTGTGTCGACAGCAAGAGTGTATCATGGCCAACAAAATGTTAATCGATTCATCCCATCCGGAAGAAACCCGGGTGGTGGTTCTGCGCGGCAACAGAGTTGAGGAATTCGACTTTGAATCTGCCAGCAAAAAGCAGCTGCGCGGCAATATCTATCTCGCCAAAGTCACCCGTGTAGAGCCGTCGCTTCAGGCGGCCTTCGTTGAATATGGCGGCAACCGTCATGGGTTTCTGGCCTTTTCAGAAATCCACCCGGATTATTATCTGATTCCGGTGGCGGATCGTCAGGCTCTGCTGGCTGAGGAAGCCCTTCATCATGAGGATGATGAGGAGGAAACACGCGAGAACAGCCGCCGTTCGCGCCGCAACAAGCGCCCTGATTCGCGTGCGGCCCGCACCAATGACGGCGAAAGCGTGATTGCCGAAGCCCTTGAGGAGGGCGAGGGCAACACAGCCCCCGAAGCCTCAGGCGAAACCGACCAGCCAGGCGAAGCGCGCGATGATCATCATGATGATGAGCATCATGGCGGCATTGTCACGCTGGGCGGCAATGGCAGCGACGATTCGGATGAAAATGGCGGTCATCGCCGCCCGCGCGTGTCAGGCGAGGGCCACGAAGCTCCGCCTGCGGTCGAGCATATCGGCGGTGACGCGATGGAAGAACTGCCGCGCCGCATATCGCGCTCGCGCAAGCAGTATAAAATTCAGGAGGTCATCAAGCGCCGCCAGATTCTGCTGATTCAGGTTGTCAAGGAAGAGCGCGGCAATAAGGGTGCGGCGCTCACCACCTATCTGTCTCTGGCGGGCCGTTATTCGGTTCTTATGCCCAATACCGCGCGCGGCGGCGGCATTTCCCGCAAGATTACGCAGGCCACCGATCGTCAGCGGCTGAAGTCGGTTGTGCAGGAGCTGGAAGTGCCGGAGGGCATGGGCGTGATTTTGCGCACTGCCGGTGCCTCGCGCACCAAGGCCGAAATCAAGCGCGACTTTGAATATCTGATGCGCATGTGGGAAAATGTGCGCGAGCTGACCCTGCAATCCACCGCGCCCTGCCTTGTCTATGAGGAAGGCTCACTCATCAAGCGCGCCATTCGTGACCTTTACAATAAGGACATTGACGATGTGCTGGTGGCCGGCGAAAACGGTTACCGCGAGGCCAAGGAATTCATGCGGTTGCTGATGCCCAGCCACGCCAAAAACGTCAAGCCTTACCGCGATGTGCAGCCGCTGTTTGCCCGCTCGGGCGTGGAATCGCAGCTGGATGCCATGTTCTCCAATCAGGTGACGCTGAAATCCGGCGGTTATATCGTCATCAACCAGACCGAAGCGCTGGTGGCGATTGACGTCAATTCGGGCCGCTCCACCCGTGAACATAATATTGAAGACACGGCTCTGCGCACCAACTTGGAGGCGGCGGATGAAGTGGCGCGCCAGTTGCGCCTGCGCGATCTTGCCGGACTGATTGTTGTCGATTTTATCGACATGGAGGAAACGCGCAACAATCGTGCCGTTGAGCGCCGCATGAAAGAAGCGCTGAAAAATGACCGCGCCCGCATTCAGGTCGGCCATATTTCGCATTTCGGCCTGCTGGAAATGTCGCGTCAGCGGATGCGCACCGGTGTTCTTGAAGGCTCAACCGTCATTTGCCCGCATTGCGCGGGGGCCGGTATGGTGCGCTCCACCTCCTCCATCGCGCTGCACGTGCTGCGCGCACTGGAAGATGCGCTGATCAAGAGCGCCCAGTACAATATGATTGTGCGCACCCGCACCGAGGTCGCGCTGTATATTCTCAACCAGAAGCGCCCGCACCTCCTGGAACTGGAACAGCGCTTCGGCATTGCCATTACGGTTATGGCGGATGAGAGCATGGCGGGTTCGCTGTATCATTCGATCGAGCGGGGCGAAATGGTGGAAAATCCGCTGCCTTCGCCCTTGCCGGCCGCAACACAGCGCATTGAAATTGCCCCGACCCCCGAAGACGAAGCCGACGAATTCATTGAAGATGAGGTCGAGGCCGAGGACAATGCCGAGCAGCCCGCACAAGGGCGCACGCCGCACCAGCCCAAGCGGGAGGCTGCACAGGCCGAAGGCGAGGCGGGTGACAGCGATGCCGTGCGGCGTAAGCGTCGGCGTCGGCGTCGGCGTGGGCGCGGCGGGGATCGGGAGTCCTCCGGCATCAATGCCAATGCGCCGCAGCCTTCCGATGAAGGCATGGCGGATATAGCGGATATTGCACAGGCCGAGTCAGAGCGCATTGCTATTGACGACAGAAGCCCGTCTGAACTGGCAGAGACAGCCGAAGGTGAGATCGCTACGGCCAAGCCCAAGGTTCGCCGTTCACGCCGCAATGCCCGCCCTGTCCAGGACGAAACATTGTCCGCCGGAGACAGTGCGGAGGCCGTGAGCGCAGAACCTCCCGTGGCCGAGGCAGAGGCTGCGCCCAAGCCCGTGCGCAAACGCGCCCCTGCACGCTCCCGCGAGACGAAAGCAGCGGTGATGGCAACGGTCACAGAACCAACTGCCGAGGCTCCGGCAGCGGAACCCGCGCCAGCCATGCAGGCAGAGCCTGTTGTGGTGCAGCAGGCGCCGGTGTTCGTCGCTGCGGCTGAAGCCGAACCGGCCCCCATGCCCAAGCCCTCACCTGTGGTCGAATCCACAGCGGTTGATCCGAACCGGCCAAAGCGGGGCGGCTGGTGGCAGCGGGCCAAAGACACGCTGACCGGCGGCAACTCGTAATCCAAACACAGGCCGGATCATCTCCGGCCTGTGTTTTAGGTGCGCCGTGGCGATAAATGATCTGCGACCCGTTGCATTGACGTGAGAGCGCGGATCATCTCCCGTTTGCACAGAGCGCAAAGCCCGCGCAATCCATATGCCGCCGCAATAGCCTTGGCCCGGACATAATCTGGCCCTATCCTAAAGCATGTTGTTTTGAGGTGGAAACATGCTGTGAGCGTTCCTTCTCCCCGCCATCGCGGGGCGAGGGAGACGTTTCCGTTTAAAAGCAACAGACTCTAAATCTTTGCGGAGATTCAGGCATGGTTTTTCGGTATGTTTTCAATTTATGGATCGGCCTTGGGCTGGCGGGTCTGGCGGTGTGCGCACTGCCGCCACAGGCACAGGCGCAGGGCGTTTCGATCATCCGTGATGCGGAAACCGAGCAGCTCCTGCGTGAATATGTCACTCCTATTTTTAAGGCCGCAGGCATTCGCAATGATGCGGTGAAAATCATTCTGGTCGGGGACAAGAGTTTCAATGCCTTTGTTGCCGACGGACAAAAGATTTTTGTCAATGTCGGCGCTTTGATGGAAGCCAAAACCCCGAACGAGATTATCGGCGTGCTGGCGCATGAGTCCGGCCATATTGCCGGCGGGCATCTGGTGCAAATGCATCAGGAACTGGCGCGTGCGCAGGTGATGTCCGTTGCCGGCATGTTGATGAGCGCCGGTGCTGTTTATGGCTCGTCCCATTCCTCCAGCGTGGGGGCAGATGGCGCCGGAACCATGGGCATGATGCTGGGGCCGCAGGAGTTGGTGCGCCGCTCGCTGCTCTCCTATCAGCGCATTCAAGAGCAAGCAGCAGACCGCGCGGCTGTCACCTATCTCGACAGCGCCCATGAATCTGCCGCCGGATTGCTCTCCACCCTGCAACGCTTCCAGAATGAGGCGCTGTTTCGCTCCGCTGCACTGGACCCCTATCTTCTGACTCACCCGCTGCCCGCCGAACGCCTGTCCAATCTGGAGACAATCGCCCATCAGAGTCCGAATTTTAATGTGAAGGACAGCCCCGCGCTGCAAAGCCGTCATGATCTGATGCGCGCCAAGCTCACCGCCTTTTTAAGCGATACGAGCGAAATTGCCCGCCGCTATCCGGTGAGCGACACATCTCTGGCGGCGCGTTATGCCCGCGCCATCACCGCCTATCGGTTTGGCCGCGTAGAGGATGCTTTGCACCAGATTGACGCCCTGATTCAGGCGCAGCCGCAAAATCCCTATTTTCATGAGCTGAAAGGTCAGGCCTTGCTGGAGGCCGGACGGGCCAGAGATGCCATTCCCCAGCTTGAACAGGCCGTGGCCGGTGCGCCCAATGGCACACCGATCCGCGTGATGCTGGGCCATGCGCTTGTCGCCGAAGGTCATAATATGGATGCGGCCATCAAGCAGCTTGAAAATGCCACCCAGCATGACAGCGATTCGGCTGAGGCCTTTGAATATCTGGCCATGGCCTATGCACAGAAGGGCAACCTTGCCGGTGCGCAACTGGCCTCGGCGCAGCGCTTTTTTGCCACCGGCGACTATGTCGAGGCCCGCACTCAGGCCACGCGGGCACAGGCCAGATTCAAAACCGGCTCTCCCGGCTGGCTGAAGGCCGACGACATTCTCAATTATCGCCCGCCGAAACTCGATTAGACCTGATCCGGTTTTGTGGTAGACATACATATAGAGTCTGGAGCTTTTTATGAAATTCAAATTCTTTATCTCTCTGCTGGCTGGCGCGCTGCTCTGGCAATTCGGGCTGGCAAATCTCCAGCCTGCTGCAGCCAGTGAATTTTCGCCTAAGCAGAAAGATGAGATTGACCTGATGGTGCATGACTATCTGCTGCAGCATCCGGAGGTGTTGCGCGAAGCCCTGACCGCTATGGCCAGCCAGGAAAAAGCCGACGAACAGGCCGCGCAGGATCGTTTCACACAGGATATGAACGGCGCGCTCTATCAATCGAAACATCAGGCTGTTGTGGGAAATCCCGACGGAAAAACGGTTCTGGTTGAGTTTTTCGACTATAATTGTGGCTATTGCAAACGAACCATTGATGATATTGCCACGCTGATGAAACAAAATCCGCAGCTGAAAGTTGTGTTGAAGGATTTTCCGGTTCTGGGGCCGGGCTCGATCGAAGCCAGCAAAATTGCCTCGGCTGTGCGCAACCAACTGACAGGCGACAAATTCTGGGATTTTCACCGCACCCTTTTGCTCAGTCATGGCCCTGTTGGCAAGGCGCAGGCGCTGGAAGTGGCACGGGCCAAAGGCGTTGACATGAACAGGCTGGCCGCCGATCTCGCCAGTCCGGACATTAATGAAGGCATTTCCGAAGTTATGACCATGGGCGACAAACTCGGCCTCACCGGCACGCCCAGTTTTGTTGTGGGGGGCGAGGTTGTGGTCGGGGCTGTGGGTTATGACCAGCTCAACCAGAAAATCACCAATACGCAAAGCTGCGGCCACGCACAATGTTGAATGATCCACAGTCGAGATGGCCATATTCGGCAGGAGAGGCAAATTGAACCTTTCCTCCTGCCCCTTCACCCGCTATGACTAAGTGTGGAGATGGCGTCTTTTTGAGGCGCATAATCCTCCGGCGTATAAAATGCAGATCAAAATGACAGGAACGAGTGTAGCTTTATGACATCTGTCTATGTGCTGAATGGTCCGAACCTCAATTTGCTTGGCACGCGGGAGCCCGTAACCTATGGTGCCGCGAGCCTTGCCGATGTGGAACAAACCCTGCGCAGCCAGACCGACGCCGCCGGTGTGGAGCTTGTGTTCCGCCAGTCCAATTATGAGGGAGATCTCGTAACCTGGATTCAGGAGGCCGGAGCAAAAGCCATTCCTGTCATTTTAAATGCCGGTGCCTATACGCATACGTCTATTGCCATCCATGATGCGATTCGCGGTTCCGATGCCCATGTGATTGAAGTGCACATCAGCAATGTCCATGCGCGTGAGAACTTTCGTCATCATTCCACCATTTCCCCTGTTGCCAAGGGGATTATCATCGGATTTGGCACGGCTGTTTATGAAATGGCCCTCCAAAACCTTTTGTCCACTCTCAAAAAGAGCTGATCGCCCATGAAACGACCCAGCGTCGCGGAAGCGAAACCCGCCGCCACCTATGAAATCGACCCCAACCTTGTCCGCGCTCTGGCGGAGCTTCTGACAGAAACAGACCTGTCGGAGATCGAGGTGGAAAAAGGCGACCTGCACATTCGTGTGGCGCGCCACAGTTCGGTGGCAGCCCCTGCCCCCGTATTCCATCATGTTCCCGCGAGCACGCCGGCTCCTGCTGCCGCAGCTGCGGTTGCCGCCCCTGCCGCGCCAAGCGCCAAGGCCGCTGATCCGGACTCCATTCTCAAGTCACCGATGGTGGGCACAGCCTTCCGCCGTCCGAACCCGGATGCCAAAGCCTTTGTTGATGTCGGCTCTGTGGTGAAGGCCGGAGACCGTGTGCTGCTGGTGGAAGCCATGAAAACCTTTAATGAAATTGTCGCGCACCGTTCCGGAACAGTGACGAGCATTCTCATCGAAGACGGCCAGCCGGTGGAATATGGCCAGACCCTGATGACGATTGAATAAGCCTGTGCGAGTGACCCATGTTCGATAAAATTCTGATCGCCAATCGCGGTGAAATTGCGCTGCGCGTGCTGCGTGCCGCCAAGGAACTTGGGATCGCCACAGTCGCGGTCTATTCCACCGCGGACAAAGACGCCATGCATGTCAAGCTGGCTGACGAAAGCGTATGTATCGGCCCGCCGCTGGCGCGGGATTCATATCTCAACATTCCGGCGCTGATTGCCGCCTGCGAAATCACCGGCGCCGATGCCATTCACCCCGGCTATGGGTTTTTGTCGGAAAATGCCCGCTTTGCCGATATTCTGGCTGAGCATAACATCACCTTTATCGGGCCCAAGGCCGACCATATCCGCATTATGGGGGACAAGATCGAGGCCAAGCGCACGGCCAAGCGTCTGGGCATTCCCTGCGTGCCCGGCTCTGAAGGGGGCATAACCGACGACGCCGAAGCGCTGCGCGTGGGCGACGAGATCGGCTATCCGGTGCTGGTGAAAGCCGCTGCGGGCGGCGGCGGGCGCGGCATGAAGGTGGCCCGCTCGCGCGAGGAACTGTCCACAGCCCTGTCGGATGCCCGCACCGAGGCCAAAGCCGCCTTTGGCGATGATGCGGTTTATCTGGAAAAATATCTGGAAAAGCCCCGTCATATTGAAATTCAGGTTCTGGGCGATGGTCAGGGCAATGCCATTCACTTGGGCGAGCGTGACTGCTCGCTGCAACGCCGCCACCAGAAAGTGTTTGAGGAAAGCCCCTCTCCCGCCCTCAACGACCAACAGCGCGCTGAAATTGGCGAGATTGTCGCCAAAGCCATGCGTGAACTGAGCTATATGGGGGTCGGCACCGTCGAATTTCTCTATGAGGACGGTAAATTCTATTTCATTGAAATGAACACCCGCATTCAGGTGGAACATCCGGTCACCGAAATGATCACCGGCATTGATCTTGTCAATGAACAGATCAAAATTGCCGCAGGTTCGCCGCTCACCATCCGGCAGGAGGATGTGCGCTTCGAGGGTCATGCGATTGAATGCCGCGTCAATGCCGAAAATGCGGCCACCTTCCGCCCCAGCCCGGGCAAAATCACCTATTATCATCCGCCCGGCGGGCTTGGTGTGCGGGTGGACAGCGCTGTGTATCAGGGCTATGCGATTCCGCCCCATTATGACAGTCTGGTCGGCAAACTGATTGTTCATGGCCGCACGCGCAACGAGGCGTTGCTGCGTCTGCGCCGGGCTTTGGATGAATTCATCGTCGATGGTGTGGAAACAACTCTGCCGCTGTTTCGCGCATTGGTGCGCAACACCGACATCCAGAATGGTTTATATGATATTCACTGGCTGGAGCAGTTTCTGGAACAGGGCGGCATGGAGGGCAAGGCCTGATCAGATATCCGCCTTAATCCGGACATAATCTGTTCATCATGCACTCAGCCCGCTCGGGTTAATCTGTTCATCATCAGGCCAACATGCAGGAACGGCACCTATGAAATCTCTCCTCCTCACATTATCCGCAGGACTGGCATTGGCGCTGTCCGTTTGTGTGTATTTGCCCGCGACCCCCGCGGCAGCTCAGGATTATTATTGCCGCGACGGTTTTGATGGCTATGGTCGCCACTGCCGTGAAGGCTGGCACCGGCACCGGGGCGGCGAAATCATCATTGAACAGCCTGCGCCTGTTTATGTGGAACCGCCACGCTGGGTCAACTGTGCGCGTGAAAACGGCTTCTGCCGCATCCCCTTCCCGACCCGCGTGCGTTATGGCGCAGAAGGTTATTTTACCTTCCGTGAAGTCGAGGGGCGCGGCATTCCCTGCAACAATGGCGTGTTTGGCGATCCGGCCCGCGGAATGCGTAAAGCCTGCTGGTTCCTGAGCCGATAAAGCCTTAAGCTCAGGCGCAAAGTTTCAAGTCTGGGCTTTTTCATGAAAAGCACTCCAAAACAATATGGGCTGACGCCGGACATATTATTAAAGGCCTATTCCATAGGCCTTTTTCCTATGGCGGAAAGCGCGGATAATCCGGAAATTTACTGGGTTCATCCTGAACAGCGTGGTATTTTCCCGCTGGATGGACTGAAGATTTCGCATAGTGTCGCCAAAAAAATGCGGCAAAACCTGTTTCAGGTCACGATTAATCAGGCGTTTGAACAGGTGATTTCATGCTGTGCTGCCCCCCGCACGCCGGACGGCGGGACATGGATCAACGAAAACATCAAGGCGGCTTACACGCAGTTGCACGAGGCAGGCCACGCACATTCCGTCGAGGTCTTGCAGGAGGGTGTGTTGGTAGGCGGGCTTTATGGCGTCAGTCTGGCAGCGGCCTTTTGTGGCGAGAGCATGTTTCACCATGTGACCGACGCGTCAAAAATTGCATTGGTGCATCTGGTGGCGCAGTTGCGCCTGGATGGCTTTACCCTGCTCGACACACAATATATCACGCCGCATCTGGCCAGTCTGGGCGCTATAGAGATCAGCCGGGCCGATTATCAGGCGCGACTGAAGCAGGCGCTGGAAAAGCCTGCTGTGTTTGCGCAACAGCCTGTCAGATCAAGCCGTGCAGCCCTGCATCTAGCCCTTACTGGATCGTATCCAGATCAGGGGCTTTTGAATCCGCAAACGGATCGACAGGGATAATCTTGCGCGGCGGCTTGTTGCGGGTGCCATTGGGAATATCCGCAGGGGGCAGCAGGCCGTCATCCTCCGGTTGGGGTTTTGAGCGGGCGGGCTGAGCCGGCGTTGCCGGCAGTGTGATCACAGTATTGCTGGGAAGGCGCGCACCGGGCGCAGGGCCGACATTAATCGGCGCATTGGTCATTCCTGCACTATTCGCCGCAGGCAGGCTGGTGGCCGGAAGTGTTGAAATCTCCGCAGGGTTTTGGCCTTCCGGCTTTTTCTTTTTCGTTGCAGCGCTAGCGCTGGTGGGGGCGGAAGGCACTGCATTGACATTGGGCACTGGCAGTTGCGGGTCGGCTGGCGTCAGCGCGGCATCGGTCGGCGTTACAATCACATCCTTGCCGCCCTTGCAATCAGTCAGCCAGACATCATAAACCGCATGTTCAACGCCATGCAGGCCGGGGCTTGCGGCATACATCCAGCCTGAAAACAATTTATTATACTCTTTTGTGGAGGTCAGCTCCACAACCTCGACAAAGGCATCGGTTTGTGGCGCTTCTGTCGGCGGGCGCGTATAGCACACTTTGGGGGTGACTTGCAGCGTGCCAAACTGCACAGTCTCATCAATCGCCACCTCAAAGGAGATAATACGGCCCGTGATTTTATCGAGACCGGCAAAAACTGCGGTTGGATTTTTAATACGGTCTGCCAGAGCCGGGCCAGCACTCCCGAGCATCACCGCAGCCAGTCCGGCGCCACCGATTGATTTTAGCATTTTTTGACGAAGACTCACGCGGCAATCCAATCCGGCGCGGAAACACG
>DAIMHB010000023.1:0-12281 GCA_036723545.1 Beijerinckiaceae bacterium | reverse complement strand
CCATAGCGAAGATAAATCTGTTTTGAAGCCGGTTGCACGAGATGCTTGCATTTGCACGCCGTACCTGTGCTAAAAGGCCAACAGATTTATAAGCATCCTTTTAGTTTAGAATAATTCTAAATGACTTAGAATTGTTCTAAAGCCATCTAGGGTGAGCCATTGATCTATGTCAAGCGCCTGTGCGTTGGGCAACATGGATCGGCACCGAAAACCGGCTCTGAGCAGCCATAAGGGGACAATATGCCTGAAGTTATTTTTACCGGTCCGGCGGGACGTTTGGAAGGCCGATACCATCCGGCCAAGCAAAAGGGCGCGCCGATTGCCATCATCCTGCATCCGCACCCGCAATTTGGCGGCACGATGAACAATCAGATCGTGTATAATATGTATTATGCCTTTGCCGAGCGTGGCTTTTCGGTGCTGCGCTTCAATTTTCGGGGAGTTGGCCGCAGTCAGGGCGCATTTGACCACGGCACAGGCGAGCTTTCCGATGCAGCCTCGGCGCTGGATTGGGCACAGGCGATCAGCCCGGATGCGCGCTCCTGCTGGATTGCCGGCGTGTCCTTCGGTTCGTGGATCGGAATGCAGCTGCTGATGCGCCGCCCCGAAATCGAGGGGTTCATTTCTGTGGCCCCGCCCGCCAACCGTTTTGACTTTTCCTTTCTTGCGCCCTGCCCGTCCTCCGGCCTGTTTATTCATGGCGATCAGGATCGGGTTGCGCCCTTGAAAGAAGTGACCGGCCTGATTGAAAAGCTGAAAACCCAAAAAGGCATTGTGATTGAACATGCCGTTATTCCCGGGGCCAACCATTTCTTTGAAAATTGCGTTGATCCGCTGATTGCTGAGGTGGGCACCTATCTCGACAAGCGCCTCGGCCAGCCGACGAAACAGTCGATCGGGTCCAGAAAGCGGTAAACGTCCTTTATCCCAGAGCACACTCCCTTACCCTCGCGGCCTCACCAGCACCCCGCCGCTCATCGGCGCGGGGCAGCCGGTTGTTGTGGGGAAGGTCAGCACTTTCCCCTTTTTCGCCCGCACAGCCAGATAAGCAAAGGCCTGCGCCTCCAGCGCATCGCCGGACCAGCCATAGAATTCGGCTGTTTTTACAGGGCATTGCAGGTCTTTTTCAAGAAACTGAATCAAAGTGGGGTTGCGCGCACCGCCCCCGCAGACCACAAGTTCAGACATTGAGTCAGGAAGCTGGCGTAAAAGCTGTTTTACAGCAGCCGATGTAAAGGCCGTTAAAGTGGCCGCAGCATCCGAGAGGGCAAGCCCTGCAACGGCGTGTCTTGAAAATCTGTTTCTGTCCAGTGACTTGGGCGGCATAAGCTCAAAGAATGAATCATCCAGAAGCTGCGCCAGCGCCGCCGCATTCACCTGCCCCCGCGCCGCTGTTGCGCCGTCCCTGTCCATGGGCTCGCCGGTCTGCTCCAGCATGAGGTCATCAAGAAGCGCATTGCCGGGGCCAGTGTCACAGGCCAGCGGTTCGGCCTCGGCACTGGGCAGATAGGTGAGATTGGCCACGCCGCCAATATTCAAAATTCCAACCGGAAAGCGTAAGCCTGCCGCCCGCGCCAGCGCGCGATGATAGACCGGCACCAGCGGCGCACCCTGCCCGCCCGCCGCCACATCCGCCGCGCGCATGTCGAACAGAACCGGACAGTCCAGCGCGTCCGCCAGCACCTGCCCACGGCCAATCTGCACGGTCAGGCGCGCCTCTGGCCGATGCAGAATGGTCTGGCCGTGATAGCCGATCAGCTCGATCTCCAACGCCGGATAGGCCGCGCGGAAGGCCTCAACCGCTTCAATATGGCGCTGGTCGATCAGCGCCTCGGCGCGGGCAATCAGCGGCGGGCGTTCATCCCGCTGGGTCAGGTCACGCGCGTGGATGAGAGCCTCGCGCAGCAGGTTCTGGTCTTCAGGCGTATAGGGCAGATGGAGCGAGGGGCCGGTGTTGATATGCCCCTCACCATCGGTTTTTATCCATGCCACATCCACCCCGTCGAGAGAGGTGCCACTCATCAAGCCCAGAGCTGAAATCATCTTGTCCTCACGCCAGCCGCATCACGGCCAAACCGCCCACCACCAAACCGGCGGCAATATAGCGGGAAAACCCAAATTTTTCCTTGAGCAACACCGCCCCCATCACCGCCGCAAACAGGGCGGATGTCTCGCGCGTGGCGGACACCAAACCAATGGGCGCATGGCTCATCGCCCAGATCACAATGCCATAGGCCAGTGTCGAGGCCGCGCCGCCGATCAGCGCAAAGCGCCATTCGTAGCGCAGATGTCGCACAAAGACGGGGCCACGATAATAAAGCGCGACCGGCAAAAAGGCCAGGCCCACACAGACAATCGCCCATAATGTATAGGCCACCGGCTGGCCGGATTGCCGCCCGCCCTGCCCGTCCGCCAGCGAATATCCGGCAATCACCAGCGCATTCGTGGCCACAGCCATCAGCGTCGGGCGGTCCAGCCCGCCCGCTTTGATGCCGCTGCGCGCCAGCCAGACAATGCCGCTTAAAATCAGCACAGCGCCGCCAATGCTCAGCACTTTGGGTGCCTCGCCCAGCAGCAGAAAGGCCAGCAGCATGGTGACCAGCGGCGCCGAACCGCGCATCAGCGGATAGGCCATGGACAGGTCTGCCGTGCGATAGGCGCGGTGCAGCAGGAGATAATAAGCCACCTGAAACAACGTCGAGACCGCAATAAACGGATAGGCCGCAGCATCTATGGAAGGCAGCACCAGCGCAAAGGGCAGCGAGACCACCGCCGCACCAAAACAGATCAGACAGACGGCCAGAAACTTATCCGGCACCGCCTTGACGGATGTGTTCCAGGCCGCATTCAAAAATGCCGCACACAGAACGGCCAGCATCACACCAAGGCTCATGAGGAGACTCATAGGTTAAAACGCTGACTTTAGGGCTTTTCACACAGGAGGAAAGCCCTGCGGCTTTTGAACCCCCACCTTGCCCTCTTGGCTCTGATGTTTTAAAGCTCAGCCAACGTTAAGAGGCACCATGACCAGCGAATTTACACCCAAATCCGACTTTTTGCGCATTCTCACCGAGCGGGGCTTTGTCCATCAATGTTCGGACTATGAAGGGCTGGACCAAAAGGCGCTGAATGGCGAGCTGGTGGCTTATATCGGCTTTGACTGCACCGCCGCCTCACTGCATGTGGGGTCGCTTCTGCCCATTATGATGCTGCATTGGTTGCAGCAGTCCGGCGGCAAGGTGATCGCGCTGATGGGTGGCGGCACCACCCGCGTCGGCGACCCAAGCGGCAAGGATGCCAGCCGCCAGCTTCTCACCGTGGAGCAGATTGAAGCCAATAAGGACGGCATAAAAAGCGTCTTTTCCAAATTTCTGACCTTTGGCACCAGCAAAACCGACGCTATCATGGTGGATAATGCCGAATGGCTGGCCAAGCTCAATTATATCGACTTTCTGCGCGAGGTCGGGCGGCACTTTTCGGTCAATCGCATGTTGTCGATGGATTCGGTCAAAATGCGGCTGGAGCGCGATCAGGAACTCTCCTTCCTCGAATTCAACTATATGTGCCTGCAGGCCTATGATTTTGTTGAGCTCAACCGCCGCTATGGCTGTATTTTGCAAATGGGTGGCTCGGACCAGTGGGGCAATATTGTCACCGGCACCGACCTGGGCCGGCGGCTTGGCACCGGACAGCTTTATGCGCTGACCTCGCCGCTGCTCACCACCGCCTCCGGCGCAAAAATGGGCAAAACCGCTTCCGGCGCGGTCTGGCTCAATGCTGACATGCTGTCCGCCTATGACTATTGGCAATATTGGCGCAACACCGAAGACCGCGATGTCGGGCGTTTTTTAAAGCTGTTCACCACCCTGCCGATGGACGAGATTGCGAAGCTCGAAGCCATGCAGGGCGCAGAGATTAATGAGGCCAAAAAGGTGCTGGCCAATGAGGCCACCGCCCTGCTGCATGGCCGCGACGCGGCCCTGGCCGCCGCCGAAACCGCGCGCAAAACCTTTGAGGAAGGCGCATTGGCCACCAGCCTGCCAACGATCGACATCAGTTCGGCTGAACTGGCACAGGGCATTGCCAATACTCATGCCTTTGTTTTAGCGGGTCTTGTGGCCTCCAATGGCGAGGCCAAACGCCAAATTAAAGGCGGCGGCCTGCGCATCAATGATGAGGTGGTGAGCGATGAGCTTGGCAAAATAACGCCCGCCAATCTCACAGCGGAAGGGGTGATCAAACTGTCCTTCGGCAAGAAGAAACATGTGCTGCTCAAGCCTCTGTGAGGCCTTGGATAGCGGCCAACCACTTTGCAAGCCTGTTTTGAAAAGCACCCATGCTTCGAGACGCCGCTGCGCGGCCCTCAGCATGAGGTATAGATAAGGCGCGGCCCTCAGCATGAGGGGGGCTAGGCAGCCCTCGGCATTCACTTTGCCATGTGCCCTCGCCCGCACACCTTCACTGCGGGGGCGCGCGCAAATCCAGCGGCGGCGTCAGGGGCAGGTCGGTGACACCGGGCGTTGAGGCTGGGGCGCGGTTTGGCGCGAGATTGTTCGGATTGTTCTGGGTTCCGTCGGCCACACCCATGATTTTACGCAAAATGCCCGGCGCAATGGCTGAAAGCGGGTCCACCCGCAAAAGCGGCGCACTGACCTTGCCGGTGATGCGGTAATTGATGGCGAATAACCCCTCATTCTTGCCGCCCCCCAGCAATGGCCCGAACAAAGGAATTTTGGCAAACAGATTGTTGAGCTGATAGGCCGGAATCAGATTTCCGGCCAGATCCACCGTGTCGCGGCCATAATCCATCACGCCCTGCATGGTTGCGCCCAGTTGCGGCCCCCACATTGCGGCATCATTAATATCTATGCGCCCGTCACTGCGGTCAAAATTGCCCTGAAGCCGGGAAAAGTGAACTTTATCCGCGCCATCATTGCCTGCACCCAGCGCATTCTGGTTGAGCAAAGGCCGGATCGCCGGCTCGCCATTCAGAACAAAGTTACGAATCTGCACATTGCCGGTAATGCGCTCAAGACCGGGCTGGAACACAACACTCATGGTGCCGCCGTCCATATGGCGATACATATCCAGAAAATTCAACACGGCACCGGCATTGTCCGCCGTCAGCGTCAACTGGGGCTGATCGCCCGAGTCTTCAGTTGTGATTTTGAACGGTTGCGCACCCAGCTTGCCAGAGGCGACAGATTTCTGAATCACCGAGCCATGCCGCTTAAGTTTAAGCTCCAGACCATCAATATGCTCTTTGTTGAAGCCGGTCAGTGTGGCCGTTTTCAGATCAAGATCATAATCAAGCGCATCCGCGGATTTTGCCCGCGAATGGGCCAGCAAATCGCTGATGAAGGGCCGCGCATCAATGGTTCCCGCCCGGCCTGTCAGCTTGAGCACAGGCCCATCTTTGACAATATCCAGTTTCAGGTCATCCTGCGGCGACAGTTTGAACGACGAAAACTTAGCCGAATCGAACTCCATATCAGGGCCCAGCACCACAGAGCCACGGAAGCTGGCATTGCCGGCATCCAGCTGGAACGAGTCCAGCCGCACGCCGCTGGCTGATTGAATAAAGGTGAAGGCGGTGTGTGCGGGGCGTCCGGCCAGTTTTGTCCAGCCCGGCAGCAATCCGTCAATGCTGGTCTTGCTCAGGTCAATGTCAATCTGCGCCCGCATCTCAGCCGTTGCAGGGTCTGTTTTGGGCCGGTCGCCATCCGTAAGCTGCGTGACAGCGCGGATCAGCATGGGGCCACTAAACCCCGCGCCGAAATCAAACCCGCGCTTGAGGCGGGTGGCGTCGTCTATGGTGAAATTCAGAGTGGCGTCGGTGGGTGCATTGCCGGTTTTTTTGAGTTCAAGCGAGACCGGTGCGCCGAACATCCGGCCCTCGCCTTTGACAGACATCAGGGCCTTGGAGGTCGCAATCACAAGACTTGCCGATTCCAGCCGCTCATTGTCCAACACTTTTTCCACAGACAGATTGGAGGTGGTCAGATTGGTTTTCACCGCAATATCATCGGGCGTGGCTGTTTTACCCAGTTTCATGGCAATTTCGAGCGTGCCGTCCAGCTGGCCTTTATATTGTGACGGATCTCCGGGAATATTGTTGTAACGGCGCAGCGTATCACGCTGTAAAATATCCACGGCTGAATCCACATTGCCCTGCACATGGGCTGTCAGGCTGGCGGGATTGAGCTTTTGCGGACGGGTATCCGGAACTGTGAATTTTGCATCGGTGAAATTCAATTTATGATTGGCAGCCTCGATGACTGCTTTGGAAGCCGAAAGCTGAAACGAAGTTCCGGTGAGATGCAGCGCCCCCTCAATGCCGGTCAGCGGCGGAACGCCGGGCAAAATCGACATGCTCCCCCCCGTGAGAGCAACATCCCCGGTGACAGCGTCATCATCAATCGCCTCTTTGCGTTTGGAGGCGGCCAGATTGCGCGCGTCCAAATCCAGCGTGAACAGAGCCTTGTCAATCTGCCCGCCAATGACATGCTCACTCATCCATTTGAGCACATCAATCGCCAGAAAATTGGGCCAGAGCCGCAATATGGCGCGATATTTTGTTTTAAGGGCGGTGATGCTGCCGGATAATGCGGGGCCATCCGGCGTGTTGAGAAAATTCATGGACAGGGCGGCGTCAATTTCCGGCCCTTTGAGCGCAAAACTGTCGAGATGCACAGACTGCTTGTCCGCCGGCACAGTGGCGGCAATGGTGACATTATCGATAAGAATTGGTTTTTCAGAACTACGTTCGGGCGAAAGCACCGCATCCTTACCGGAAAGCGCCAGATGATAGCCCTGCCCGGATGAATCCTGCACAATCTGCCCATCCACGGCAAAATGCGTTATTCCGCTCAGATAGTCCATATTCTGCAGCATGAGCTGGCGGGTTGAGGGGTCAAAATTGAACCGGCCTGAAATTTTATCAACAGCAAAAGGGCTGGCATCGGAATCGTCAAACTCCAGATAACCAGATTGAAGCGCGAAATTCCCGCCCAGTTGGGCCAGATGTCCATCCGCCTGAAAGGCTGCATTCAGCTTGGCCGAAAGCGGCATGGCAATGGTCAGAGGTTGCTGGCCAACCCCCGCCGCGACGAGCACCTTGTGCACAGGAATGTTTTTGGCTTCGATCTCCATGCCATACAAGCCATTTGCAGGCTTGGTGACAGAGGGCAGAAGCAGCATGGGCCCGCTCAGATTATGGGCCAGAACCTCGATAGAAAACGGCCCCGCCTCGCCGGTTGCGCCGGCCAGCAGGTGAACACCGCCAAAACTCAGCCTGTCAACAGATAGATTGAGACGCTTGAAACTGATTGTTGTGCCGGTGCGGCGGTCCTCAACATCCAGCTGGCCATTGCTCAGGCCAATATGCTGCATATCCCCCAGCCACGGGGCATCCTGCCCGGCAACAACAAAAACAGCGGCAATAATATCCGCAGGATCAAGCGGGCCGGTGGCTGTGCCGGAGGGAAGAAGAATCGCATCTTCCTGTCCCGCCGAAAATGCCCGCGTTCCGTCCTGCAGAACAGCGAGTTTGACATCCAGACCGGAAAATTCAAGGCCGGAGATGGCCAGTCGTCCGGTCATCAGCGCAAAAGGCGCCATGCTGATATCCGCGCCCGGCGCCCGCACCAAAGGGCGGTTCTGGTTGTCATTCAATACAAAATTTTCGATCCGCAGCGTCGGTCCATGCTGGCCATGGGCCAGAAATATCCGGCCAATGGACACATGACCACGCTCGGCAAACTGACTCTGCAAGGTCGCGCTGATGCGCTCACGCAGGCCCGGCACCTCGATCGGCCCCCGGGACAACAGCAATATTGTCACCGTCAAAGCCGCTATGGCCAGCACCAGACAGCCGCCGATAATGCTGGAAAGAAGAATGGATATGCGCCGCAAATGCAGATATTTTGCCGATCTGCGCGGCTTGGGCCGGGCATGTGCAGGCACGGGGGGGCGCCGCCTGAAAAAGCGTGCATATCCCGCCCGTAAACGGGCCGATAATGTTTTATGCACGTTCAAGAAATGTCTTCCCTCGTGGATTTTTTATCGCTTTGACCAAAATTCAGACTACCCAAGCACGAAAACGGCACCATTTAGGGACGTAAGTCGATATTATAAAATATGACATCATTATAGGACGTTCGGTAAGTTTACCTGATTCACCCTGTCTTAACATTCTATAATACAGAAAAGGCAAGAAAATGACGATTCTCAATCCAGGCGATAAAGCTCCCGATTTTACCCTGCCCAAAGATGACGGCAGCACGCTCTCACTTCAGAGCCTGTCAGGCCAGAAAATCGTTCTCTATTTCTATCCCAAGGACGATACCTCCGGCTGCACGCAGGAAGCCATTGAGTTCAATCAGTTGAAAAGCGAATTTGCAGCCCTCAACACGGTTGTTATTGGTGTGTCGCCTGATCCGGTGAAAAGCCACGCCAAATTCAAAACAAAGCACGGACTGGATCTGACCCTTATTTCTGATGAGTCAAAATCCATGCTGGAGGCCTATGGGGTCTGGGCAGAAAAATCCATGTATGGGCGCAAATATATGGGGGTTGAACGGACAACATTCCTGATTAACGAACAAGGTTTCATTCAAAAAATATGGCCTAAAGTTAAAGTTCCCGGCCATGCTGCTGAAATTTTAACCTTAATTCAACGTTAAGGGCTCAAATTTAATCTTCCTTTAGACATAATGATCTCTTATGCGCTAGAGATTGTTTACGTTGAGGAATGATTATTCACATGGATTATCCAAGAGACAAATATGAACAAAACACTGCGCATATGCAGCATATTTGCCTCTCCATGCCTGCTCAAAACAGCGTAAAACAGATTTCAATCCGAAAAATATATTTCTACACCGCTCTATGCTTTTGGCCGCTTTTGGGACTGGCCGGTGTGGGCTGGGGCCTGATGCAAACATGGGCCCCGCCTTCCATTGTCACACTGCGGGCGACCTATTCCGAGGACGCCTCGGAGAACCGCAACACAATCACCACTCTGGAGGATGCGCTGCGGCAGGCCCAAAGCCAGAACCTCATTGCCAAATCAGCAACTGAACAGAAAATTGCTGATCTTTTGGCCCGGCAAAACCGCCTTGAGGCGCATCAGGCGCTTGTCACCTCTCTGGCGGCAATGGCCCTGCCTGATAAAACCGGCGCAGACAGAACCGCGCGCCTATCCGCCGATCCATCCGACGCAAACCCGCTGATGAATGATCGGTTCAACAGTCACAAGCCCTTCGAGACCCTGCCCGACAGTGTCACTTCCTATATGCCCGCAAACCATCCTGTTCCCATGCCTGAGTCTGACACCCCGGCCAAAGCCGCTGTAACAGACGAACAGGGCGAACTGGATACAGCTCCCCTCACCTCATTTGCGCAGACCAATCCGAATGCACCCGGTCTTGCGCCAGAAAATTCGTCCAGCCTGTTGGGCATGATCGAAACCCATATTGACCAAAGTGAGAAGAAGCAGTTTGCGGTTCTGGACACCCTGACCAATGTCTCGGATAGAGCCTTGATCCGGAATAAACAGGCCCTGATCAATGCGGGCCTGCAACCCAACCAGCTCACACTGCCTTCCGACGGCAAAGCGGCAACCGGGGGGCCATTCGTGCCGGTGAAGCTGGATCAGAACGCCACCCCGTTCGATAAGGCGGTTTTGCGCGCCAAAACCAATATCACACAGGCCATCCGCTTGCGCCAGCTTATGCCCTATATTCCGCTGCGCCGCCCCCTGACCGACGATGCGGAAATCACCTCGGGATTTGGCGAGCGTGTTGACCCCTTCAACGGGCAGATGGCGCTGCATACCGGTGTGGATTTCCGGCTTGATTATGGTTCAGCCGTGCATCCAACCGCTGCCGGCACCGTTGTGGCCGCCGATATCAACGGCGGATATGGCAAAATGGTGGATGTGGATCATGGCAATGGCCTTGTCACAAGGTATGGCCATCTTTCAGCCATTCTGGTGAAGGAGGGGGATAAGGTCACCCCCTCAAGCATCATCGGCAGGCTTGGCTCCACCGGTCGCTCAACAGGCCCGCATCTGCATTATGAGGTGCGCATCAATGACGAACCCGTCAATCCCATGCGGTTTATCAAAGCGGGCGAAGCCATTTATCCGATCAATTAGGCCGCAGGCTCACAAGAGACCTATTGCGCGCCCATGCCCCGGACGGGAAATTCAACCTCAACCCGGCCCGCATTCTTAAAAGTGAGGCTGCCTTTGACGACATCCCCTTCGCGGACCGGCGCTTTCAGATCCATCAGCATCAGATGGAAAGAGCCTGGCTCAAGCACCACAGTCTGATGGGCGGGGATGGCCAGACCATCGGGCAATTCGGCCATTTTCATGACGGCACCGTCCATTTTCATTTCATGAATCATGGTCATGCCGGCAACCTCGACATTGGCTGAGATCAGACGATCGGGATGGTGGGCGTTATTGGTGATTTTGACATAGGCCCCTGCCACTTTGGCCCCTTTGGGTGTCGCGCGGATATAGGGATCCGAGAGGACAATCTCTCCGACTTTATAGTCTCTGGCTGTTTCGGCAGCTCTCGCAGAAACAGTTGGCAAGGCAGAGAAGGACACAACACAACCAAGGATAAGAGACGCGGTCAGGCGCGAAAAGAACGAATTTTTCATGGATTTTCTCACTGTAAGATGAAGGATGATGAATAAAATCAGCCACTATGCGGCGGTCCGCGGGCCTGAAACCCCATAAGCGGTGTGGCACGAGACGTCATATCCTGACGCCGCACCACCTGCCGGAACATATTGGCATCGGGAAATGGAAACATCTCCGGCGTCGGCGGGGCCGCAACCATCAGAGATTGCGTGCAGAGCCCAAGGCAATCGGCAGTGTGGGGACTGAAATCAGATGTATCGCCGGATTGTGTATTTGTGCTGGCGCAAATTTCACCAAAAACAGCCCGGTTCCAACCGGCATGGAGACGCTCAACAAGAACACCCTGCAAGGTCAGCCCATAGAGCAGCGCGGCGGTGACAACCAACCGCAGCAACTTGAGCCCATGTTCAGAATGCAGAGACTTCATGCGTTCAAACACCAGAACGCGGCGGCTTCGTCAAGCGGCAGATGACAAAGCGGCGATCACCGCCTCCGGATTACGACCAATCACCACCAGATAGGCACGCGCTGCGGCGTCTGGCTCTTTACGGCCCTGCTCCCAGTCCCGCAGAGTGCCGAGCGGAATGTGAAAACGGGCCGAAAACTCTTCCTGCGACAGGCCCATCACGCGGCGCATGATTTTGGTGCGCGCAGTCTGCCGCATCCCGGCCAGCCGCTCCGGTGTGAGCGGCAAAGCGTCCGGATCAGACAGCGCAGCGGCTTCTATATCCGCCTCGCTCATGGCATCGGCTTTTGTCCAGTCATGCTTTGTTGGCTTCATGATATTGTCTCCGTTCAACGGGCGTGGCCAACCGAGCCGAAATGAGACGAATACGCTCGTCTCTCATGGTGTAGACAACAAACAGCAATCGCCCTTCTACAAGGCCAAGAGTGACGTAACGTGTTTCGTTCTGCGCATCGTCAACCCAATCAAGCGCGAATATATCTTCAAATACATCACGCGCCATTTCAAAGCTCACGCCATGTTTGGCGAAATTGCTGGATGCTTTGACATCATCCCATTCGAACCAATCATCTCTCATATACTGCTAAGCCGTAGTCAGGTCAAGGATATTGAAATTATAGTATTTACTCACATTTATAAATATATAAATATTAATAAAAATTGATTTGAGGAAAATATGACAGATACAGATCAAGTGATGTGTAAAAACTGCATCTGCAAAAATAATACATTGCCACGCAGTTGTATTGAATGGATTTGGGCATATCGAGAACAATTAAAATTGCTTGATAGTTTTGATGCAGAGGCTATTCATGGCATTTCACAAAACAATAATTGGATCGATCCTAAATCGACCCAATGGAATAAATTTCTTACATATTATAATTTAACTCGCGGCTATCAGAGGAGTTTGCGAGGCAAAAGTTTTGACGTGTTTCAAAACGTCCAGCCGATTCTATCAACGCCACTCAGTTGCCATGCTTCAAAAATCAACTGCCTGAATACAAAGTGGGGAGATAGTGTGGAGGCGATAGGAAGATTGTCGAAGCAGACGAAAAATCACGTTTCTCCAAAATATTGGTCATTAACATCAAAATTGATGTGGTTTTATTATCCGAACGATATGACCATGTATGATAGAGATGCCGCCAAGGGATT
>DAIMHB010000022.1:0-12650 GCA_036723545.1 Beijerinckiaceae bacterium | reverse complement strand
GGCATGAATGTCTCGGTGCGGGCCAATGTGCGCACGGCGCAGGCGGCTTCAAAATCGCTGGAGGGCGGCCTTGACATTGCCTTCAAGGCGGGTGCGGTCACCGGCATGTTGGTGGCGGGTCTGGCCTTGCTGGGTGTTGCCGGTGAATATTATGTGCTGACCGGCCCGATGGGGCTGGAGCCGGGCAGCCGCGAGGTGATTGATTCGCTGGTGGGTCTGGGCTTTGGCGCTTCGCTGATCTCGATTTTTGCCCGTCTGGGCGGCGGCATTTTCACCAAGGGCGCGGATGTGGGTGCTGATCTTGTCGGCAAGGTCGAAGCCGGAATTCCGGAGGATGATCCGCGCAATCCGGCCACCATTGCCGACAATGTCGGCGACAATGTGGGTGACTGCGCTGGTATGGCGGCGGATTTGTTTGAAACCTATGCTGTGACCGTGGTGGGCACCATGGTGCTGGGCGCGATTTTTGCCTCGGCACCGGCACAGGTGGCCACAATGATGCTGTATCCGCTGACCATTTGTGCGGCCTGCATTCTCACATCGATCATCGGCACTTATTTTGTCAAGCTGAGCGCCGGTTCCAATCCGTCGATCATGGGCGCTTTGTATAAGGGGCTGATCGTCACCGGTGTTCTGTCCATCGGCGGCCTGTGGCTGGCCACAAGTCTGGTTGCCGGCTGGGGTGAAATGGCCAAGGTCGGGAACATTACAGTCACCGGCACCAATCTGTTCACCTGCGGCCTTATTGGCCTTATCGTGACCGGCCTGATTGTGGTGATCACCGAATATTACACCGGCACGGGCAAGCGCCCTGTGGTGTCCATTGCGCAGGCCTCGGTCACGGGGCATGGCACCAATGTCATTCAGGGTCTGGCTGTTTCGCTTGAATCCACCGCTCTGCCAGCTTTGGTGATTGTGGGTGGCATTATCTCGACCTATCAGCTGGCTGGGCTCTATGGCACGGCCATTGCCGTGACCACCATGCTGGGCCTGGCGGGTATGATTGTGGCACTGGATGCCTTTGGCCCGGTGACGGACAATGCCGGCGGCATTGCGGAAATGTCCGGTCTTGACAAGTCTGTGCGTCACAATACGGACGCGCTGGATGCGGTGGGCAATACCACCAAGGCTGTGACCAAGGGCTATGCCATTGGCTCGGCGGGTCTGGGCGCGCTGGTGCTGTTTGCGGCCTATTCCAACGACCTGACCTTCTTTGCCGGACATGGCGATCAATATCCATATTTTGCCAATATGGGAATTGTGTCCTTTGACCTCAGCAATCCCTATGTCGTGGCTGGCCTTATTTTCGGCGGGCTGATTCCTTATCTGTTTGGCGGTATAGCCATGACAGCGGTGGGGCGTGCGGCGGGTTCTGTGGTTGAGGAGGTGCGGCGTCAGTTCCGCGAAAATCCCGGCATTATGGCTGGCACTTCCAAGCCGGATTATGCCCGCGCGGTCGATATGCTGACCAAAGCGGCGATCCGCGAAATGATTGTGCCGTCTCTGCTGCCGGTTCTGGCGCCCTTGGTGGCTTATTTTGGTGTGTTGCTGATTTCCGGCTCTAAGGCTTCGGCTTTTGCGGCGCTAGGGGCTTCGCTTCTGGGTGTGATTGTCAATGGTCTGTTTGTGGCGATTTCCATGACCTCGGGCGGCGGCGCATGGGACAATGCCAAAAAGTCGTTTGAGGATGGCTTTACCGATAAGGACGGCGTTGTGCACCATAAGGGCGGCGATGCCCATAAGGCCTCTGTCACCGGCGACACTGTTGGCGACCCCTATAAGGATACGGCTGGCCCGGCTGTGAACCCGGCCATCAAGATCACCAATATTGTGGCCTTGTTGCTGCTGGCTATTCTGGCGCATCACTGAGTGGAATATAAAAAGGCCGGAGAGACACTCTCCGGCCTTTTTTCATAAATTCTGTGCTGGTGCTCAGCTGAACCGCAGCAGGCCCTTGAGCATATTGCGGATGAAGCTGGGTTCCGAACCGCCTGTGGGCGTGGTGCGGGAGATGAAGTCAAACACCTTGCCGTCTTCCAGCCCGTAATTGGCAATCCGTTCCACTTTTTTGCCGGAGTTGAAATAAATGGCCAGCACGCGCTGGTCGACAACCTGCTGCTGCATGAAGGCCAGTTTTTTCTCAACCTTCTGGCTGATGTAATACCATGCGTCCCCGCCCACTGTGGAGGTGGTGGAGGGGGTGCCCAGCAATGCCAGAACCTTTTCTGCGGCCATGCCGGGCTTCACCTGTGCCAGCATGTCCGGATCCAGCATGTAGCCCCGCTGCACAGTGCCGTCATAGCCCAGGCACCCGCTCAGGGTCAGGCCGAGGGCGAGCGCCAGAAAGGTGCGCCGCATATGGGGCGCGCGGACATTAAGGCTTGAGGATTTCAACACAGACATGCTTTGCTCCACTTATGCACTCCGCCGCCCATCAAGGCTGGCGACATATTTCACGCGATATAGTTTGCCATACGATAGGTTTTGACAGACATGTTGCAGATGACATATTTCACTTGCCACAACGCTGCTTGATGCCTAACTCGCATAAGGCTGAAAAGCAAGATCAGCCCATGTGGCGACAAGGGCCCCGTGCATGGTGTTCATGCACAAAATTGACAGCGAGAATGGCGGATTTATGGTGCTGAACAGACTTCTTAAGGCTTTTGGTCTGGGATCAAACCCCAATCGGCGGTTAATTGACCAATTACATGCCCAGATTGTCCATGCGGCCCGCCAGCCGGAGTTTTATATTTCTTATGGGCTGAGCGACGATTTTGACAAAAGATTTGAACTTTTTTGTCTTTTTTGTTCGCTCGTGCTGCAAAGACTGACGAAATTGCCCGCGCCGGGCCCTGATGTCGCGCAGGATCTGACAGATTCTGTGGTGCGGCATCTGGAAATTATTTTGCGGCAGGAGGGAATCGGCGATGTTGCCGTGCCCAAACGTATCAAAAAATATGTTCAATCTTTTTACGGACGCAATGTGGCCTATATGACCGCCTGTGCCGCGGCTGACGCGCAAAGTCTGCTGGACAGCCTGACCCGCAACCTCACTGCGGGTGCGAAGGCGGGCGAGGAAAATGCCTTTGCCGCGCTGCGTATGCTGCATTATGTTCAGGCCACGATCCGCGCCCTTGAGGGAGCGGAGCTTGCGGTGTTTACCGACGGACAGGTGCCGTTTCCGGATCCGGCACAGGTGAAATAGGGTGCATGATGACCAGTGACAATTTTCCGCAGTCTGGGGCAAGCCCTGATCAGATGTTTACATCCGTGTTTTCCATCGAGAATTTGCGGGAGCGGCCCACCCGCATTGTGCTGAAAGCGGATGCCGCACAGGCCGCCGCTCTGGCTGACCTGAATGGCCTTGTCGCGGTCAATGCGCTGACCGCAACCTTTGATATTGCGCGATCAGGCCGGGCAGGGGCCAAGGTTACGGGCGAGATTGTTGCCCGCGTAACCCAGACCTGCGGTGTCACATTGGAGCCGTTCGAGGCCGATGTTCACGAGACATTCGAGCTGAAATATGCCCCTGCGGCCAAGCCTCATCCTGCCGCACGCCCCCGCAAGGGCGATTATATGAAAGAGGCTCAGGATTATTCCGCACGTCAGGAGATTTCGGCGCGTGTGGTAGAGCACCACATGAATGAGGAAGACCCGCCTGAAGACATGATCGATGGAAAAATTGATCTGGGGGCTTTGGTGGTTGAATTTTTTGCCCTCGGTCTCGATCCTTATCCGCGCAAGCCGGATGCCGATCTGGCATCGGTTGCCGCGGGGATTCCGAATTTGGAATTGGACGCACCGGTCGGCACTGTCGAAAAGGTGTCACCTTTTTCTGCATTGGTCAATTTGAAGCCGGATGGAAAATCTGATGGCTGAACCGGTTTTGATGATTGCGCTTCGCGTCCGAGGCGTTATTGTGCCACCTTATTGTGCAATTTAAGAGTTTTGCTGTGGGTTTTTTGACTTGCACATTGCATACATCGTAGTGGCGGTGGTCTATATCATGGGGCAGGAGGCGGTTGGGGCGAATGGCTAAAGTTGCCAAAGCGACAAGAATACGCATTGCTGTTGATGCAATGGGAGGGGATTTCGGACCAAGGATTGTTATTCCGGGGGCCGCCCTTGCGCTTGAGCGCCGTCCGGACACATCCTTCATTTTTTTCGGGGATTCAAAGCTGATTCTGCCCTTGCTGGAGGCCCATCCCAAGCTCAAAGCCGTTTCGACAGTGCGTCATTCCGATGTGTCCATTCTGATGACGGACAAGCCCAGCCATGCGCTGCGCACCGGACGCAAGGTTTCATCCATGTGGATGGCGCTGGAAGCCATTAAAAAAGACGAGGCCGATGTGGCTGTTTCTGCGGGCAATACCGGCGCGCTGATGGCCATGTCCAAATTTTGTCTACGCACCATGCCGCAGATTGACCGCCCCGCCATTGCCGCCATGTGGCCAACCATGCGCGGGGAAAGCATTGTTCTCGATGTGGGGGCCACCATTGGTGCGGATGCCCAGCATCTGGTTGATCTGGCGATTATGGGCGCGGCTATGGCGCAGATTGTTTTTGATATTGAGCGCCCAAGCGTCGGCCTGCTGAATGTCGGCGTTGAGGAGATCAAGGGCCTTGAGGAAATCAAGGCGGCAGGGCGCACATTGCGTGAAACTGATTTGCCCAATCTGGCCTATCATGGCTTTGTCGAAGGGGATGATATTGGCCGCGGCACGGTCGATGTTGTGGTGACAGAAGGCTACACCGGCAATATCGCACTGAAAACAGCTGAAGGCACGGCGCGACAGCTCGGGCAGTTTCTGCGTGAGGCCATGAGCAGCAGCCTGTTGGCCAAGCTGGGTTATGTGCTGGCGCGCAAGGCTTTCAATGCTCTGCGTGAGAAAATGGACCCGCGCAAGGTCAATGGCGGCGTTTTTCTCGGGCTTGACGGCATTGTGATTAAAAGCCATGGCGGCACAGATGCGATTGGCTTTGCCGGCGCTGTGGAAGTTGGCTATGAGATGGTCAAATATGGCCTTTTGAGTAAAATTCGTGACTCGCTGGCACAGGCTCAGGAGGGCCGGTTGCATCAGGTGGCGGGAATTGATGCCCATACTGTTGAAGATTGATTGGAAAAACGTGTGACTGATTTTGTTTTTTCACCAAAACCCGCCTTGCGTTCGGTTGTCATGGGCATTGGTTCGGCGCTTCCTGAAAATTGCGTCACCAATCACGAGCTTGAGCAGCGGATGGATACATCCGACGAATGGATCGTGCAGCGCACCGGTATCCGCCAGCGATATCTGGCCGGGCCGGAGGAAACCACCTCTGTGCTGGGCCTGCGTGCGGCTCAGGCTGCTCTCGCGGATGCGGGCCTGACAGCCGATGATATTGATCTTGTGATCGTGGCCACATCAACACCCGATTATACATTTCCGGCAACCGCGACTCTGATTCAGGCCGCCCTTGGCATCACCCGCGGCGTGGCGTTTGATCTGCAGGCTGTGTGTTCGGGCTTTGTGTTTGCTGTATCGACGGCGGATAAATATCTCGCCTCCGGCTCGCACAAGAGAGCTCTGGTGATTGGCGCCGAAACCTTCTCCCGCATTGTGGACTGGGAAGACCGCACAACCTGTGTGCTGTTTGGCGATGGCGCCGGTGCCATGGTGCTGGAGGCTCAGCCCATAACCGGCGCGGTCAATGAACGCGGCATTATGACAACCCATTTGCGGTCTGATGGGCGTCACAGGGCAAAATTATTTGTGGACGGGGGACCTTCCACCACGCAAACGGTCGGGCATCTGCGCATGGAGGGGCGGGAAGTGTTCCGTCATGCGGTGGGCATGGTGACCGATGTCATCACGGATGCCTTCGAGGCGGCCGGCATAAGCGCCGAAGACCTGGACTGGTTTGTGCCGCATCAGGCCAACCGCCGGATTATTGATGCTTCGGCGGAAAAAATGGGCATTGCTCCCGAAAAAGTAGTGACCACGGTTCAGCTGCACGGCAATACATCGGCCGCCTCTATTCCGCTGGCTTTGTCGGTCGCCAAAGCAGACGGACGCATAAAGACGGGTGATCTTGTGATGATCGAGGCCATGGGCGGCGGATTTACATGGGGCAGTGCGCTTATTCGATGGTAAAATCTGTTTTTACGATTGAAAAATGTGAATGAGTGCTTCCATTTTTTCTGAAATCACACATATATATTGGTCTGGATGAACTGCTGGATGCAGGTTGAAAAGGTAAGTATAGTCTCATGGTGAAAGCTAAAATGACAAAAACAATAACCCGCGCCGATCTGGCTGAAGCCGTTTATCAGCGCGTGGGTCTGTCCCGCACAGAGTCGGCAGAGCTGGTTGAAACCGTTTTAACGGAAATTTCGGACACTCTGGTTCGCGGCGAGAATGTCAAACTGTCCTCATTTGGTTCGTTTCTGGTGCGTTCAAAATCCGAACGGATTGGCCGTAACCCGAAAACCGGAGTTGAGGTGCCGATCACTCCGCGCCGCGTTATGGTGTTCAAACCATCCAATATCATGAAGTCCCGTGTCAACGGAGAGGTTGTCGCCGACGAAGCCGAATAGGCTTTATACAGAGGGCGGTTTTCGTAAATGGTCGATAAAAGCCCGGAAGCATTCCGCACCATCAGTGAAGTTGGGGTTGACCTGAATATTCCGCAGCATGTTTTGCGGTTTTGGGAAACGCGCTTCACACAGATACGCCCGCTGAAACGCAGCGGCGGGCGTAGATATTACAGACCTGACGATGTGGATCTGATCAAGGCGATCCGCCATCTTTTATACGGGCAGGGGTATACGATTCGCGGTGTTCAGCGCATATTGAAAGAGCAGGGCGCCAGGGCTGTGATTGCCCGCACCCTTGAAGCCGCAGCCGACCCATCCGCACTGCCTCCGGCCCCCTCCATACCTATGGACGATGATGAATCGGAATCGACTTCGGCGCATGAGTCTGATGATGCGCTGAATGACGAGAGCAAAGACCCCAGCATTCTGAGCTTTGACGATGCTCACCGTCTCAAATCGGCCCTTTTTGAGCTGAATGACGGGATAAGGCTGTTGCGTCAGGCTTTAGGTGAACAGGACTGAAGTTTTTATGCTTAAGTGATTGCGCTTCCGCATTCCCTTCTCTATAAGGCAAAGCAGTCGGAGTGTAGCGCAGCCCGGTTAGCGCACTAGTCTGGGGGACTAGGGGTCGTGGGTTCGAATCCCGCCACTCCGACCATTTATCCAATATAAAATATTGATATTTAAAGATATTTTATGTTGGCAAATTTTACAATCCTTTTTGTATTTGGAATATAACGGCAACAAAACGCGAATTACGGCACATAAATCACCGGAAAATCACAGGACTTATTCCGGATTTTTTCTGATTTTCATCCCGTTCCGCA
Source organism: Beijerinckiaceae bacterium (assembly GCA_036723545.1). Taxonomy (GTDB): domain Bacteria; phylum Pseudomonadota; class Alphaproteobacteria; order Rhizobiales; family Beijerinckiaceae; genus JANXSV01. The sequence goes on along the minus strand of DAIMHB010000022.1, from coordinate 5,246 downwards.
TAGCCTTGCCCTGTGCATCGGAAATGGTGCTCAAAAATCACAAATTTCTGTTGCCCCTTTGCGAATAGTCAAGACCATTTAAGAATAATGCCATAAGATCAGAATATTCTGCCTTTGTGGGCTTTGAAATTTGATCGCGGGTTTTTTCTATGACTGTTTTGCCTTGTAATTTTCGGATTTTAGCGGGGTTCCGCATTTTTTGTGCCATGTTTTGGGTGAGTTTTGCCAGCATATCCGTTCAGGCGGCATCTTGCTCAAATCATGCGGCTGGGTTTGAAAACTGGCTTGCGGATGTGCGGCAGGAGGCCATTTCTGCTGGTTTGTCTCCTGATACGGTGAACTCCGCGCTCGCGGATGTAACCTATGATACCTCTGTGATTGCCCATGATCGGGGTCAAAAGGTTTTCCGTCAGAGTTTTGAGCAGTTTTCAGGCCGGATGATCAATTCTTACCGCGTCTCCAAAGGAAAGAGTTTGCTCAAACGCTCCTCTGACCTGTTCAGCACCATCGAGCAGCGCTATGGCGTTCCCGGCCCTGTGCTGGTGGCGATCTGGGGTTTGGAGACAGATTTTGGCGCGGGCTCCGGCCAGTTCCGCACGTTGAGCGCCTTGGCAACGCTGGCCTATGATTGCCGTCGCGCCGATAAATTTCACGCTGAATTGCTGGATGCTTTGCGGATTGTTGAGCGTGGTGATCTGTCCCCCGCACAGATGCGCGGGGCCTGGGCCGGAGAAATTGGCCAGACCCAGCTTATGCCCTCATCCTATTTGAAATATGCGGTTGATTTTGCCGGCAAGGGCAAGGCAGACCTGCTGCATAATGATGCCGATGCGCTGGCTTCGACAGCCAATTATCTGCAGGGTCACGGCTGGCAGGCGGGCGCGGGCTGGGACGAGGGTCAGCCTAATTTTGCTGTATTGCTGGAATGGAACAAGGCGCGCGTCTATGCAAAAACCATAGCTGTTTTTGCCGACCGACTGGCGGGTCGGGCTGCGCCCTGAGCCGGAACCCGATATTCGCTCACGGGGAGCACAATTTAAAGCCGTTGAATGTATCAGGATAATTGGTTAGCCTCGGATTGCTCGTTGCGGATTGGGGAACGGGTTTTATTTCAGAGATATGGGTGCGGTTTTTATTTTATAATGTTTATTGATTGGGGGTTATCATGCGTTTTAAGAAATCAGTTGCCATTGCGGCCGTCGCCAGCCTTTTTTTCTGGACACCAACGATCATTACCGCCAATGCCGGACCTGTTGGCTGTGGTCTTACGCAGAACTGGCTGAGTTTTGATACGGCTTTCGCTGCGCGGGCTTTGCCCTGTCCCGGCCCTGTACATGGGTCGGCCTTTCCGGTTTTTGCCATTCTTACCGGCGTGGTCAGTGTTATGTTCAATGCCGCTGTGGTGTGGAACACCCAATGCCGTGAGCTCACGCATGATGAGGCTGTAAGCTCGCTGGCGCTGCCATTTTTGGGCATGGCCTTCAACACACAGAACAACCAGTGCCATAAATAACATTTAAGCGCATTCAAGCCCGGACATTCTTGCCAGAATGTCCGGTATTTTTTTGCAATTATCAGATTTAAATCGAAAAATCTGATATTAAACCGCAACATTCTGGCTATAAATCATAAAATTTGATGACAGGAGACTGCTTTGCGGTTTTTGGTGACAGGTTCGGCAGGCTTTATCGGATTTCATCTGAGTCGGCGCCTTCTGGCCGATGGGCATGATGTTCTGGGCATAGATGGTTTCACGCCTTATTATGATGTTGCGCTCAAGCACAGGCGCACGGCCTTGCTGGAGCACTACAAGGGGTTTCAGGGCCACCAGCTGATGCTGGAGGACCGCGCTGAGCTTGAGGCGCTTTGGGCGCAAAACCCTTGTGATATTGTGGTGCATCTCGCGGCGCAAGCCGGTGTGCGTTACAGCCTTGAAAATCCGCGTGCCTATATTGATGCCAATATTGTCGGCACATTCAACATTATGGAGCTGACACGCATTCACCCTGTGAAGCATTTTATGCTGGCCTCCACCAGTTCGGCCTATGGGGCCAATGTGCATATGCCATTTCTGGAGACAGACAAGGCCGATACACAGCTCACACTTTACGCAGCCACCAAAAAAGCCACTGAAAACATGGCGCATTGCTATGCCCATCTCTGGAATATTCCGACAACGGCATTCCGGTTTTTTACAGTCTATGGCCCCTGGGGCCGCCCTGATATGGCTTTGTTTAAATTCACCAAAGGCATTCTCGATGGCACCCCGATTGATATTTACAATCATGGGCAGATGGAGCGTGACTTTACCTATATTGACGACCTGATCGAGGCGATTGTCCGGCTCAGCCATGTGCCGCCCGTGCGCCCTGCCGAAGGGTATGTTCCTGACTCTTCAGATTCGCTTTCGCCGGTGGCCCCGCACCGCGTTATCAATATCGGGGGTGGTATGCCGGTGAAGCTGCTGGATTTTATCGAAGAAATTGAAAAGGCATTGGGAAAATCGGCCATTCCCAATTATCTGCCCTTGCAGCAGGGGGATGTTTTGCGCACCTATGCCAATGCTGACCTGTTGCAAAAACTCACCGGATATGTCCCGTCAACACCTGTATCTGTGGGCGTGCCTGCCTTTGTGGATTGGTACAAAGATTATTACCATGTGTAATGTCTGTTGACGCAGTGCAGCATAAAGTATAAAAAATGAATGATCATTCATTTTTTATACGAGTACCATGCCTAAATTAACTGCGGCACAACAGGAGGCGCGACGTCAGACAATTCTGACCGCGGCAGAAGTGTGCTTCACGCAGACCGGCTTTCACCGCACCTCCATGCAGGACATCTGCCGGCAGGCGAAGGTGAGTGCTGGGTCGATTTATGTGTATTTTAATTCCAAGGAAGCCTTGATTGAAGGCCTGGTTGAGCGTGAACGCGCGCGCGTTCTGGCGGATTTTGCCCAGCTGACTGATGTGCGGGATTTTGCCACCGGCTTTGCACTGATGATGCAAAATTGCATTTTGCATCAGTCGAATGAGAAAGCGGCATTATTTCTGGAGGTTGTGGCCGAATCCACTCGCAATCCGGCGGTCAGGGCCACATTGCAGCGTATTGATCAATCGATCCGCAAGGCCATGGCGGAGCTGCTGGAGCGTCTTAAAGCCAGCGGCGGTCTCGATCCGGATATATGCGTTGATCAGCTTGTATCGCTGATCTGCAGTTTTATGGATGGTATTGTTATGCGCCGCGCGATTGATCCCTCGTTTCAGATTGGGCCGATGTCTGATCTGCTGTTGCAATTTATTCGTAATATCAATGTCCCATCGGTGTCGGCTCAGACCGTGCCATTCACCTTATCTGTTTCGGAGCTGACTCTATGAAGAATTTTATCAAGCCTTCGGCTCTGAAAAGCCGGATTGAAACGCTGGTGCTGGGCCTTGGTGCATTTGGGCTTATGGGCGCTGCCTTTGCGGCGGAACCCGCCATAAAGGCACCGACAGCGCCCGCTGTGACGGTGCTGAAATTGCAGCCGACCGAGCTTGTTGAAAATTTGCTGGTGACAGGATCGTTGATCCCGCGCGAGGAAATTCTGATCCACCCGGAAATTGAAGGTCTGAAAATCACAGAAATTCTGGTGGAGGAAGGCGACCATGTGGAGGCCGGGCAGGTTCTGGCGCGTTTGTCGCGTGACGGCCTGAATGCGCAGATGGAACAATGGGCCGCGACATTGGAAATGTCCAAGGCGCAGATTGCTCAAGCGCAAAGCCAGATTGCGGAAGCTGAAGCGGCGCTGGGGCAGAGCACTCCGGCTTTACAGCGTGCGCTGGACCTTTTGAAAACCAATGCGGGCACTCAGGCTATTGTCGAGCAGCGCGCCGCTGATCAGAAAGCCAATGAAGCGCGCCTGACCAATGCCAAAAACGGCTTGAATGTGGCCATAGCCGATCAGGCCAATAAGCAGGCGCAATGGAATGAACTGAAGGTGCGTCTGGCGCGCACCGAAATTCGTGCGCCGGTGGCGGGGGTGGTGTCGCGCCGCACCGCGCGCATCGGCTCTGTGGCCTCAGCGCTGAATGAACCGATGTTCCGGCTGATTGCCAAGGATGAGATCGAGCTTGAGGCAGAGGTGCCGGAACTGGGTCTGGCAAAATTAAGCCCCGGACAGAGCGCGCAGGTTGTGCTTGGCCCGGACCTCAGCGTGACAGGCCATGTGCGCCTTGTATCCACCGAGGTGGACAAGTCCACCCGTCTGGGCACGGTGCGCATTGCTCTGCCGGAGGACAAACGCATAAGGATCGGCTCCTTTGCCAAGGCGACGATAGAGATCAGCCGTAAAAACACCATAGCCCTGCCTGTTGCCGCCCTGCAATATGATGGCAGCAACCCTTATGCCCAGCTTGTGGTCGAGTCCCATGTGGTTGAGCGTAAGGTTGTGCCCGGTCTGATGACGCAGGGCATGGTCGAGATCAAGGGTGGGCTCAACAGTGGTGATATGGTTATTGCCCGCGCCGGCGCTTTTTTGCGCGATGGTGATGCGGTGACGCCTGTCGCTGCCAGCAATGGAGCATTCTGATGGCACTCAATGTTTCTGCCTGGTCAATCCGCAAACCCATCATGTCGCTGGTTTTGTTCAGCGTCTTGATCATTGTCGGCATTTTCTCCTTCCGCTCGCTTCCGATCACCCGCTTTCCTAACATTGATGTGCCGATTATTTCGGTGCTGATCACCCAGTCGGGCGCGGCGCCAGCGGAGCTGGAAACTCAGGTCACCAAAAAGGTTGAGGATGCCGTGGCCGGTGTTTCCGGCGTCAAACATATGACGTCGAGCATCACGGACGGCACATCAACCACCACCATCGAATTTCGTCTGGAAACCAATGTTGACCGCGCCGTCAATGATGTCAAAGACGCTGTTGCCCGTATTCGTGGGGACCTGCCCAAAGCCATAGATGAGCCGATTACCCGCCGTATCGAGATCGAGGGTGGGGCGATCATGTCCTTTGGTGTGACAGCGCCGACCAAGTCCATTGAAGACATTTCATGGTTTATTGACGATACGGTTGTGCGCAAATTGCAGAGCGTGAAGGGTGTGGCCAGTGTCGAGCGCAATGGCGGCATTGACCGCGAAATCCATGTGGCGCTGGACCCTAACCGTCTCGCCTCGCTGAATGTGACGGCTGCGGATATCAACAAGCAATTACGCGCCACAAATGTGGATGTGGTCGAGTCCCATGTGGTTGAGCGTAAGGT
>DAIMHB010000021.1:0-12747 GCA_036723545.1 Beijerinckiaceae bacterium | reverse complement strand
GAGCGCGGCCATGCCGCGTTTGAGGTTATATCTTTGCAGCGCGGCGAGGCCACAGCTATAGCCATCGAGCGGCTTGATTGAAACCGGAGCCAATAGCGATGATATTTACTGCCGCAGAGCGCGATGCCAGCCATATTTCCCCGCAGGATCGGCTAATGAATAGCCATTTTTTTGATATATTCTAGCGTCATGGTGAGTTTGTTTTGCATATGATATTATCGACCTGAGTCAATCAGAGCCTGCTGTTTTGAGGTGGAAATGCACTGTGAGCGTTCGTTCTCTCCGTCATACAGAGAAGGCCATAGGCTGTCTCTCCACCTCATCCTGAGCTTCTCCCCCTTCATCCTGAGGAGGCCGCAGGCCGTCTCGAAGGATGGGGAGAAGGACATAAATCAAATACCCCCCACCCCACCCTCTCCCCGCATGGCGAAGCGAAGGTGCCGTTTCCGTATCAAGGCAACAGACTCGAGGAGATTTTTAGAGACATTCATATCAGCATACCAAATAGGGCTCAGGCCATAGAAGAATTGTTTTTCCTTATCTATTTTGTGAATAAATTAAACCAAACTATTGATTTATATTTATATTATTTTAATTCAACTGACGTTACTTGTTCGATTCAGCCCCTGTTGCTCAGTCCGGAATCTGATAGGCCGTTGTGGCTTTGATCTTTTCGACTGCAAAGCGGGATGTGACATTTTTCAGCCCGCCCAACGTGATCAGTTTGTGATAAAATTGATCGTAGGCTTGGACATCCGCCACCACAACCTGAAGCAGATAATCAATATCACCGGCCATGCGGTGAAATTGCACAACTTCGGGCATTTCTGACACTTGAACTGCAAAAGTTTTCAGCCATTCCGCCGTATGGTCGCGACTTTCGACGGTCGCAAAAACCGTCAGACCCAGACCGATTTTTTCTGGCGCAACCAGAGCCACGCGCTTGGTGATAATGCCGCTGGCTTCCAGCTTCTGAATACGTTTCCAGCAAGGCGTCTGCGATAAGCCCACCTGATCAGCAATTTCGGAAATCGGCGTCGATGCGTCCTGCTGCAAAATGGTGAGTATCTTGCGATCAATATTGTCCATATGCGCCTTCCTGAACCCCGAACTGTGCGAAGCGGATAGGCCCATTATAATAATATATATTCTATAGACAATATGTTTTATTAGAGTCCGACTGCTTTGTCGCCCTGCTCCTCTGTCCAGCCCAGTTGCTCATATTCTCCGCGCCAGTACAGCAGCGCCGATGCACCCCCCGGACTATGAATGGCGCGCACGCGGCCAATCAGAATGGCATGGGAATGACGTTCAATAATTTCTTCAACAGCGCAATCAAAAGTCGCCAGCGCATTGGCAAGAACAGACACGCCTGTCTCCAGCCTGTGCCATTCAGCGCCGGCATAGCGGTCCACGCCTTTGATGCCGCCGCGCCCCGAAAAGCGCGTGGCAATTTCACTCTGATGCGCGGCAAGAATATTGGCCCCGAACTGTTGATCGCGGGCAATGGCGTCAAAACTCGACGAGGCGCGATTAACACATACAATCACACGCGGCGGCTCGGCAGACAGCGCAGAAAAAGATGTTGCGGTCAGACCGGTGCGGTGTGCGCCCTGCCCCGCCGTGATGACACTGACCCCTCCGGCCAGATGCCGCATGGCCCCGCGAAACGCCGATGTTGAAGGTTCTGACATAAAATTAGTGCTGCTGATCCCATTCATAATCGTCTCCTAAATCGTATAATCGGGCGCAGTATCATCCCTTTTCAGCAATTCACGCAAAATCTGATCTTCCAGTGTCGTAAAATCCACAGCACTCCGCTGGCGTGGGCGTGGCAGATCGACCTTCAGGTCAAGTTTGACCCTGCCGTCTTCAATCAGAACCACGCGATCCGCGAGTGTCAGGGCTTCATTGACGTCATGCGTGACCAAAACAGCCGTGAATTTCTGCTGAAGCCAGACGCGTTCGAGCAAAGACTGCATTTCGATCCGGGTCAGCGCATCCAATGCGCCAAGAGGTTCGTCAAGGGCCAGAAAGCGTGGTTCGCTGACAAGTGCTCTTGCCAGAGCGACGCGTTGTTTTTGGCCGCCGGACAGAACAGATGGCCATTCATGTGCCCGGCTTCCCAGACCAACCGAATTGAGCGCCTCAGCTGCACGCCGTTCAGCGTCTTGAAAAATACGGCGCGAGCCAAGCCCGACTTCTACATTTTTTTGCACAGAGGCCCAAGGCAGCAGGCGTGGCTCCTGAAACATGATCCGCGCGACATGCGTGCTTTGACTCGTCGCAAAATCAAAGCTGATCTCACCGATATCGGGGGTCTCCAGCCCGGCGAGCAGACGCAGCAATGTGCTTTTGCCGCAGCCTGAACGCCCGACAACGGCCAGAAATTCTCCCGGCTGAACCTCAAGATCGAGATCTTCCAGCACCTTCTGCTGGCCATAGGATTTTGACAGACCCGCGGCACGCACCTTGGCGCCGAAGGCCGGAGGGGTGCGAAACAGCCCGTCAAAATCGGGTACAGCATGAGATTTGGGTGAAACTGGGGAATTATGCACCAGCGACGCTGCCGGAACAAGACATGGGGATTCGATCATGATACTCCCCTCTGAAACGCCGGATGCCATTGCAATGTTGCATGTTCGAGCAATTTGACGGCGAAATCAGCCAGCTTCCCCAGCAGCGCATAGACCAGAATGGACAGCACCACGACATCCACCTGCATGAACTCGCGGGCGTGCATAGCCAGATATCCAATGCCCGATTGCGCTGCGATGGTTTCGGCGACAATCAACGTCACCCACATCGTTCCCAACGCATAACGCAGGCCGACAAAAACAGAAGGAAGCGCGCCGGGAAAAATCACCCGCCGGAACAGATCCCACCCTTTCATGCCATAGGAGCGGCCCATTTCGACCAGCTTGTCATCAACAGTCTGAATGCCATGCAGGGTGTTGACATAAACAGGAAAGAAAACACTCAGCGCGACAAGAAAGAGCTTAGCCCCTTCATCAATGCCAAACCACAAGATCACCAGCGGAATCAGCGACAGCAGCGGGATGTTGCGCACCATCTGAATGGTGGAATCCGTCAAACGCTCCGAAAAGCGTGACAAACCATTGGAAAGGCCAAAAGCAAAGCCAAGGCCGCCCCCAACCACCAGTCCGGCAAAAGCGCGCTGCGCACTCACCAGCAGATTGGTGAGCAACTCACCGGATAAAACCAGTCGCCAGCCTGCCTTGAGAATCGCCACGGGTTCCGGCAAAAAACTTGACGAAATCAGGCCTGTGGCGGCTGAAAGCTGCCACAGAATCAGAATGACGCCCGGCAGAATCCACGGCACCCCCGCAGCCTCCACATATGCGCCCAACCGGCTGCGCATCTTCCGCACGGTTGTAAGCGGTGAAGCTCCGCCGCGCGCAGGTGTGCCATAGGCACGCGCAGGGGAATTCTGCAATTTTGGAAGCGGTTCGACACTGCTCAGGCTCATGACATGTCCTCAGCTTGCAACGGCCTGAAGGCGCACGCCAATACCGGATTCGCCAATATCAGCCTTGTGAACATTGCGGGGCTTTGCGCCGATGCCAAGTTCCGGGAACAATAGTTCGGCAACAGTATAGGCTTCCTCAAGATGGGGATAACCGGAGGCAATGATGGTTTCGATGCCAAGCGCCTGATATTCACGCAGACGCGCTGCCACCGTCTGAGGGTCGCCCACCAAAGCTGTGCCCGCGCCGCCGCGCACAAGGCCGACACCGGCCCAGAGATTGGGCGCAATTTCCAATTTGTCCCGTTGCCCGCCGCTATGCAGCGCACTCATCCGCTTCTGGCCGATCGAGTCCGACTCTTCGGCAAATTTCTTCTGGGCAGCAGCAATCACATCGTCAGAGAGATGGCTGATCAATTTATTGGCCGCAGCCCAGGCTTCATCATTGGTTTCACGGACAATTAAATGCAGGCGGAGGCCATAATTGAGCGTGCGGCCAAATTTTGCCGCACGCGCACGAACGGCCTCCAGCTTTTCTTTCACCTGTTCCAGAGGCTCAGCCCATGTCAGATATGTGTCAACATGCTCTGCGGCGACATCAAGCGCAGGATCGGACGAGCCGCCAAACCAGATGGGCGGCGGATTTTGCACCGGCGGGAAATACAGTTCAGCATCTTTGACCTTGAGATATTTGCCGTCGAAGCTGACCTTTTGACCTTCGAGAAGACCACGGTAAATCTGGATGAATTCTGCCGTATGGGCATAGCGCTCGTCATGAGGCAGAAAAATGCCATCTCCGGCCAGTTCCGTCGCATTGCCGCCGGTCACAACATTGACAATAAAACGGCCATTGGAAATGCGGTCAATCGCAGCCGCCTGACGGGCAAAATAGGTCGGGGAAGCTACGCCGGGACGCAGAGCCGCCAGAAACTTCAGCCGTGTGGTCAGGGGCGCAAGTGCTGCCGCTGTTGCCCATGGATCATCGCAGCCTTTGCCCGTGGGGATGAGAACCCCTTCATATCCCAATGTGTCTGCCGCCTGTGCAATCTGTTTGAGATAGGAAAAATCAGCGGGGCGATGACCCTTTTCAGTGCCGAGATAGGTTCCGTCCCCACTGACGGGAATGAACCAGAACAAATTCAACGGTTTTGTCATAATATGCACTCCAGAGTTTGATGTTAAGAATTTGGCGTCCATTTCCAGACGATATCGCGGATGTTGAGGGCGGCCGGGATCAGGCCGAGCTTGAAGAAGCGGTCAGCAATAGCCTGCTGCTCACCCGCCACCTTGTCGCTGACGGGGGCAAAGACGAATTCCGTACGTTCAACCGTCTTTTTTTGTGCATCGAGATCGACACCGGTCGCCTCCGAAAACAGCACGGCCGCTTCATCGCGGTGGGTTTTGGCCCAGTCGCTGGCTTTGGCAACTTCGTCATTCACGACGCTGACAATCTGCGGATATTTGGTGGTAAAGTCCTTATTGGCGAGAAAGAACGAGTTTTGCGCGGCAATATCCTTTGCGGATGCCAGAACCCGCGCGCCCTTCTGCCGTTCGCCAATCGCATAATATGGATCCCAGATCGTCCAGGCATCAATGGCACCGCGTTGAAAGGCCGCCGCGCCATCGGCTGGGGCCAGATACACCGGCGTAATATCAGCATATGTAAGCCCGGCCTTTTCCAAAGCGGCTATGGTCAGGGCATGAGCACTGCTGGCTTTGGAAAAGCCGATCCTCTTGCCTTTGAGATCGGCGAGGCTTTGCAACGTCGAGCCTTCCGGCACCAGAATGGCCGAACCACTGCCCGCAGCGGGCAGTGCCGCGACATAAAGCAGGTTGGCTCTTGCAGCCTGCGCAAAAATGGGCGGCGCATCGCCCGTGGTGCCGTAATCGATATTGCCGGAATTCAAGGCTTCAAGCAGCGGCGGACCGAAAGAAAATTCCACCCATTTCACGGTGATGCCGAGTGGCTCCAGCCGCTTTTCAATCAGCTTCTGCTGACGGGCAATGAGCAAGGGCCCGTTTTTCTGATAGCCGATTCGAAATTCCCTAGGTGTATCAAAAGCGTAAGCGGTCCCGGACAAGACCGTTGCACCGAGAAAAATAAGTTTCAAAACGTGACGACGAAACATGGTGGCTCCTTCAGATGGCCGACGAAAGGGAACGGGCGCGAAACACGCGCTTAACGGCGCGGTAAGCCGCCTGAACCGACCCGAATTCCCGCCCCTCAAGCGGGTAAAACAGTCGTGACGAAGCATAGAAAAAGAATTTGCCGGACTGGTCATTGTCCCGGGCGATGATTCCGGCAGCTTCGTCGTTAATTTCGATCACATAAGCGCTGAACATGCGTGGTCATTCACCGGCATGGCCGGTGCTCCTGTGGAGTTTCAAAGGGGTGATGAAAGACGCCTTACAGCGTCACATTCGGACCGCCGCCCGACAGCGCTCTGAAAAGCAGCATCTGCGCCAGAACAGAAGCGCCCGGGCTGTGCGAACCTGATTCATATCACCCTCCCGGGACTCAGTTGAAAAACTGGCGGACATATTCGCCATGAACAGACTATAAAATTTATAGAATTATAGGTCAAGCCAAAAGATCGTTTAAAGAAACGACCGACGATGGAATAAAATCCTCCAAACCAGCGAGAATTAAGAAAAATGCCGCAAAATTCGGAATATTCCGCATAAAATATCAAAAATTTCAAAGGAAATTCATTTAAACTCGCTCAAAAATTGAAAATAGCGAGAATTTTCTCTCATCTCGCAAAATCGGATAAAATAATTCTCTTATCGCTCGTTCTTTAAAAAGAACATTCTATTTGACATTTCAGCAGCCATGCCGGAATATAAATCTATCAATTTAATCAACTGATAATGTCAATCTGAGACTTCACATCGGAAGAAAATGGATCGCGGCATTTGAGGGAGCAGCTTGCACCGCGTCATCAATCGCTAAAGCGCCACGATGAGAATTCGTGGAGTCCCATAAGAAAGGGCTACACATGACCAGATATTGTTGAATCCAACCTCTTAAGCCTGCCAGCGCCTATGCTGGCACTTTCATTTAAATTCTCATCCAACACCGCTCCGGTGAACGGATTTTTACATCCAAAGGACAAAAAATGTCATTTTCTCGTCGTTCCATTCTTTCCCTCGGTGCACTTGTCACCACCCTGTTTGTATCCGGTACGGTCAGCTTTGCCGAGTCCAAAAAGGTCGTCATTGGCTATCAGACTGATGCCCTGCCCTCATCTGTTGCCATTGCCAACGGCGAATTTGCCAAGGCAACCGGCTTTGACATTGACTTCCGCAAGTTCAATTCCGGCGCCGAAATCTTCGCCGCCATTGCTTCCGGCGATGTGCAGATCGGTTATGTCGGCTCCAGCCCGTTTGCGGCCGCCACAAGCCGCGGATTGGACGTCAAAGCCTTCTATCTTGCCTCGATCTCTGGCACAGATGAGGCGCTTGTCGTGCGCAATGGGGCCGGCATTGAAAAGCCTGCCGATCTTAAGGGCAAGAAGCTCGCCGCCGCACCTGTTTCCACCGACCATTATCAATTACTTTCCGTGCTGAAGCAGGAAAACATTGCTGAGAGCGACACACAGGTTTTTGCCATTCCGCAACCGGAAATCGTTGCGGGCTGGAACCGCGGCGATATTGACGCGGCCTTTGTCTGGGACCCTGCCCTGACCGAACTCAAGAAAAACGGCAAGGTTTTGCTCACCTCGAAACAGGTGGCCGACCGCGGCGCGCCAACCTTCTCGGCCTGGGTGGCGACAGCCGCCTTCGCCAAGGAAAATCCGAAATTCCTGACGACCTTCGCAAGCGTGATCGACACATATTCGACCTCGTTCCAGCAGGATAAAAAGGCATGGGGACCGGAGTCGGACAATGCCAAAACGCTTGCCAGGCTTCTGGGCGGAACGCCGCAGGATCAGGCGTCCGGCATTCTGAACCTGTCGCTGCTGCCCCTTGAGGCTCAGGCCTCGCCGGCATGGCTGGGCGGCGGCGAAAAATCAGGCGCGGCACAAATTCTGAAAGCCACGGCCGAATTCCTCAAGGCGCAAAAAAAGATCACGGCTGTGCTGCCAAGCTATGCGCAGTTTGTCACGCCTGAATTTCTTGGCGTGACCACCCACGCCGCAAACTGACGGCAGGTTCGGAGTATCCGAACGCCCAAGAGGCCGTTCAGTCCTCCCGCTGAACGGCCTTAGGCTATGAAAGTGAATGTCATGCTTAAAATCCAGAATGCTTCGGTTTATTTTGCCGCGCGCGGGGGCGGCACAGTGAAGGCGCTTGATCACGTCAATCTCGAAATTCACACGGGCGAAATCGTTGTGGCGCTCGGTGCCTCCGGCTGCGGCAAATCCACCCTGCTCAATGCCATTGCGGGCTTTTTGCCGATTTCGGCAGGTGCAATCACACTGGATGGACAAAGAATAGAAAGACCCGGCGCAGATCGCGGCGTGGTCTTTCAGAAAGACACGTTACTGCCTTGGAAAAGCGTTCTGGACAATGTTGCGCTCGGCCTCGATTTCGCCGGTTTAAGCCATGCCGTTGCCCGCGAAAACGCCGCCGGATTGCTGAAACTTGTGGGTCTGGAAGATTTCGCCCATTCGGCACCCTATGAACTTTCTGGTGGCATGCGTCAACGTGTCGGCATTGCCCGTGCGCTGGCAACAAATCCGGCCATTTTGCTGATGGACGAACCTTTTGGCGCGCTGGACAGTTTCACCCGCGAACAAATGCAGGAATTGCTGATCTCCGTCTGGTCAAAAACCGGCAAGACCATTTTTCTGATTACCCATTCCATTGATGAGGCCTTGTCGCTGGGCACACATGTTGTGGTGATGTCGCCGCGCCCGGGCCGCATTATTGCCCGTTATGACATCGGCTTTGTCCGACATTTTCTGAAATGCGGTGACTGGGGCACGATCAAAGCCTCAACGGAATTTATCCGTCTGCGCGAAACCATCCGTGGACTGATCCACCAATCCGACCCGCAAAGCGAAATCCGGAGCGCTGTCCATGTCTGACATCATCCTCGCCGAGTTCAAGTCCGGCACCGCAGCGGAAGATACTCCGCGCATTGTCGCCATGCACAATGCAGATATCGGCAATGGCAAAACCAAACTGATCAGCCTTGCAACCATCCTTATCTTGCTGGCTGTATGGTGGCTGGTCACCAGCCTGAAACTGGTCACGCCTCTGTTCTTGCCCACACCTGCTGAAGTCGTCACTCAGCTTGTTGCTATCATTGAGGACGGCTATGCCAATGCCACGCTTTGGCAGCATGTTTCGGCCAGCCTGCTGCGAATTTCGGTGAGTGCGGCACTTGCGCTCGCCCTTGGCATTCCTGTTGGTCTGGCCATGGGGCTCAATCGCTGGGCGAAAGGCATTTTCGACCCGCCGATTGAATTTTACTGGCCGCTGCCACCGCTGGCCTATCTGCCGCTGATGATCATCTGGCTCGGCATCGGCGAAACGTCAAAAATCGCCCTGCTGACACTGGCCATGTTCGCACCCATCTGCCTTTCAGCACAGGCCGGCGTGCGCGGCGTGCCGCTGGAGCGGGTCAATGCCGCATTATCGCTCGGCGCAAATCAATGGCAGGTGTTTGGCGCCATCATGCTGCCCTCCGCCCTGCCGGAAATACTGACCGGATTGCGCATTGCCGTGGGTGTGGGCTGGGGCACTTTGGTGGCAGCCGAGTTGATCGCCTCGACGCGCGGTATTGGATTTATGATCATGTCGGCCTCGCATTTTCTGGCGACGGACGTGGTCTTTGTCGGCATTGCCATCATCGCAACCTTCGCCTTTGCTTTTTCATATGTGCTGCGCTGGCTGGAAATTGTTCTTGTGCCATGGAAGGGTAAACATTAGCGATACACGGACCAGATTTCAAAAGGGCAATTCGATGGGCGCGGAACACGGACTAATTGCTCTTCGGCAAAGCCGGTGCGGTTCAAACATCTTCAGGCTGGCAGATCATGATTGCGGCGGATGATTTCAAACCCAATCGTTCGATCAATTTAACGCGAATGTTCGCGGATAACTGAAAACAGATCGAATTAGACAGCGAGAAAAGTAATACTAAAAATAAGGCTGAAAAAAATTATATTGAAATAAATAAAATCATTGCTTTAATGAATTAACTGGCGGTGAAAAGGACTGCTGGTTCGCAACTCACTCAGTTTGCACCATCAGAAAATCAAACACTTACAAAAACCCGTACCTTCCGCCACCAATACAACGCATAGCGTTGTAAGCCGACAGCTAAATTAGTCAGGAATTCCCCATTTTTTGTATACATCTATACCGTAATAACTAAGTGAGCCTTTAGGGTATTTCTGAATGCTAAATTGAGAAATAGCGTCCTTTATGGGATTTTGTTTAAACGGAATATGAATGACCTTTGCGCTACCATTATCAATCCTACTTTTCAACGCTTCTGGCCATAGGTTGCGTATATCCTGATGGTTCGGTTGAACTATACAATTATAACTTGGATATACTGCTATTACAGGCAACTTGTAATCATCAATGGCTTTTGTAATTTCAAAAGGCACCCAATCATTATCAAATCTAGTAGTATCGCCAATTATAATCAGGAAGTTTTTAGAATTTCTTAGGCGTTCCAAAAGACTGTTTCTTAGAGTCTGCTTTTTACTTGAATCTCGCACCGAAGAAGTTTTTTCATGACTATTAACCATCGAAAATTCTATGTCTTCATTGCTATGCCACATTTTTAGAGTGTTGTAATATTTCATGTCACTTTCAGCTGGGTCAGGAGTTCCATCTGCATGAAAAGCTACATATGTTCCGTTTCTGTATGCCATTAGATAAACTCCTGTTTGATTTTACGAAGTGCCACTTTATCAAAAACTGAATTGTGCAATACAATTCTAATCTCGCTGGTGATTTTGCTTTGCTCTGATGATTTAATAATGCTCAGTATAATTAGCCTGAGCAAATTCTCTGGTTCCAGCCCAACATGAGATAGCCCTCCTCCAACGAGGGGTATAGAAACAGGCAATCCATTGGAATGGTTGCGAACTGCGCTCCAAAGTCCTTCAAGTGCTTTCCACATGGTAGGAACATCTGCACTTGCCTTGTTGGTTGCAACATCTGTGTTAGACAACGCAAACAAGAATTTTTTATTGCTGTTATTACCAAGTACTGCAGTTGTGCCTATCGGATATTTTTGATTTTTTCCAACAGTACGAGCGACCTGAGTTGGGTAGACACCAGTTAGTGCAGTAGTGATTTCAGCATCTAATCTACTGGTATCTGAGTTGTATATTTTAGAGATAAATAGCCCATGCAGTGAATATGGCGCAACGATATCACCCACTTGTCCCTTGCTGCCTCCAATTTGGGTATCAAAAAATTCATTTGCGGGGATAGCAATATGGCAGTCTTGAGAAAAAATCTCTCCAAACACTATCTCAACGGAGGTTCCAGTTTTACCAATATTGAATTTTATCTTTAATGGCTCACAAATTTTATAGAGAGTATACACTACTGACAATACGATAATGGTCAATAATATGCATAGACGGTATGGTTCGATCAAATTTTTGACCGAATCTGAATAGTAGGTAATAGGCTCAACAATTGCCCATACAAAACCATATGGCACAAGCAACCAGACAGGAGTTCTTTTCCAGTTTCTTCGTATGCCAAAAAAAAATCTATGGATGAAGTTTGTTTTTTGCACATTTAGCCCTTTTGATTTAAGGGGTTATATAAGTACTGAAAGTTGTATTTCAAGAGTGACCTAGCGTAGTATTAGCGACTAACAACTAAATGTGATGAAAAAGTGAACCTTACAATGCATTGATTCTCTTGACTAAAATAAACCCGTACCGAGTTTTCCAAAGTACGGAAAAATATAATGAGGCACTCTCAAACCCTTATTTGAGAATAAAAAGGCACCAATTTTTCGCATTCTCAAGTCAGGAGATAATCACAAAAACCGCAGATTTGCTCAATGTCCGAGAACACTTCAAAACTGTCGGAAAATAATTTCCGAAAATAAACTGGCGGAGACGAAGGGATTCGAACCCTTGATACCCATTTCTAGGTATGCTCATTTAGCAAACGAGTGCCTTCAGCCTCTCGGCCACGTCTCCGCTGCGCGAAGCAGGCTTGCTGCAGCGCCCCGCAGATATGCCCCAAGGCGCAACAGAATGCAAGCCGCAAGGCAGCAAAAATGCAAAGGGCCGGAGGAAATCCCCGGCCCTGTGCAATATGAAGTTCAGCGGGCTTTCTGGTTGAACAATATGGCCTGCGCCTCTTTGTCCTCAGCCAGATTGATCCGCGCGTCGGTGGCGACATTCAAGCCCTTTTGCACCGCCGGGCGCGCCGCGCACAGCTCCAGCCAGCGCTTCATATGCGGAAACTGCGCTATATCCTGCCCCTGACGCTCCCACAGCTTGGCCCAAGGGTAAATCGCCATATCGGCAATCGAATAGTCTCCGGCAACATAATCATGCGTGGCAAGCTGCTTGTCGAGCACACCATAAAGCCGGTTGGTCTCATTGGTGTAGCGATTGATGCCATATTCGATTTTTTCCGGCGCATATTGGCGGAAATGATGGGTCTGGCCGGCCATGGGCCCCAGCCCCCCCACCTGCCAGAACAGCCATTCGTCCACCAGCACGCGCGAACGCTCATCATGGCCATGAAATTTGCCGGTCTTGCGCGCCAGATAGTGCAAAATCGCGCCCGATTCAAACACCGAAATCGGCGCATTGTCCGGCCCGTTCGGGTCAACAATCGCCGGAATTTTATTGTTGGGCGAAATTTTCAGAAAATCAGGCGCAAATTGCTCGCCCTTGCCAATGTTGATCGGGCGCACAGTGTAAGGCAGCCCGCATTCCTCCAGCATGATGGAGATTTTCCAGCCATTGGGCGTGGACCAATAATAAAGATCAATTGGCATTTGCGACATCATAATCCCCCTGCTTGTGAGACCTCAATATAGGTTCAATACCCACGCTGCCAAGAGGGATGGGGCGAAGCTTCTTTTGCACTGTGAATATAAATGCAAGATGCTGTGTGAAGCTCAGAGCACAGGCCGGGCGAACAAACATCGCCCCCTCCCCGCACGGGGATGGGTGGGGTGAGGGAAATATTGTTATTGCGAGGCGGCGAAGCAATCCATAAGTGGATTGCTTGGCTACGTTTGTAATGACGCCTTTCACCCTTACTCATCCTTCGAGACGGCCTTCGGCCTCCTCAGGATGACGGGGTATGAC
>DAIMHB010000020.1:0-12775 GCA_036723545.1 Beijerinckiaceae bacterium | reverse complement strand
CTTTCGCCGTCATGCAGGGAATGCGTGCGAAACGACGATCAATGATTTCATAATCTGAATTTGACAAAGGCGCGCATCCTTTCAGTTCCGGTTGAAAACAGGGCCTAGCGGCGGCCCTTGTTTCCGTCTCCTGTGACCACAATAACACTGATAATGATCAACCCTGTTGCCAAGAGGCGCACACCGGGACTCACACCGAAGGTGTTGAGCATGGTCAGCAGCAAAACAAGAAACAAAGCGCCGCCCCATATTCCCGGAATATTGGCCTTGCCGCCGGCAACCGATGTTCCGCCAATCACCACAACAGCGATGGAGGCCATCAGATATTCATTGCCGATATCCACATTGGCTCCGCGAAAATATCCGGCCAGCAGCGCTCCATCCAAACCACCCAGCGCACCGCACAAGGCATAAGTGGCAAAGCGGATGGGCTCAACCGTCAGCCCGGCCAAGCGGGCGGCGCGAATATTCTGCCCGATTGCCAGAACAGAGCGTCCATAGACCGTGCGATGCAACACAACCGCTGCGGCGATGGTCAGAAGAACAGTCAGCACTGCGATGACCGGAATTCCAGCATATTGCAGATTGGTAAAATCGGCAAAACCGGGCGGCGGTTTGATCTGCAATCCGCGTCCGAAACTTATGTCGATGGATTGAATAATAAAACTGGCCGAAAGTGTCGCAATGATTGGCGGAATTCGTAAACTGCGGATCAGCCCGTAATTGGCGGTGCCGACACAAAGCCCGCAGGCAAGGGCCGCGAGCAGGCCGGGCGCAACCATGGAATCATCCCCGCCCATGACCTTCATGGCGACAGCACTCGCCAGCCCGATATTGGCCGGCAGCGAAAGATCGACATTGCCGGGCCCCAGCGTGATGACAAAGGTTTGCCCGACACCGACAATGACGGTGAATACCGCGAGCGCAATGGCCGCTGTCAACATGCCGCCTGCGCCATAGCCGCCGGTAAAGATAATCGCGGCCAGCCATACAACCAGCGCGCTCAGAAAAGACCAGATCCATGGGCGCTTCAGGCGGGATAAGACATTGATCGTCATTGGTCGGTGCCCTTCTGGCTGATCAGCACCCGCGCCGCCAGTACGATGATGAGAATAATGCCATTGGCCGCGACCTGCCAGTCGGGCGGAATATGCATGAAGGTCAGCAAAGACGACGCGGCAAGCGCCAGCGTCAGCGCGCCAATGACAGCGCCGATGGGCGAAACACGCCCGCCGACAAATTCCCCGCCACCAAGGATCACACCGGCAATGGATAATAATGTATAGCCATTGCCGATATTGGCATCGGCAGACGTGGTAATGCCGACCAGTGCCATGCCGGACAAAACTCCGAAAATCCCTGTCAGGGTAAACAATGCCACTTTGGCTTTCAGCAAGGACCAGCCGGCGCGTCCAATAGCCACCGCATTGCCGCCGGTGCCACGCAAAATTGCGCCATAGGCTGTCCGCATGAGGATAAAATAGCCCAAAGCCGCGATGATAATGGCTGCGACAATCGGCAATGGCACATAGGGGGGCTTGAAACCCATCACGGATTGGAGCCAGCCGGGCGCTTTACCGCCCGGTTTCGGCAGCAATAAAATCGCCATGCCCTGCCAGACAAAACTCATGCCCAGCGTCACAACAATCGACGGCAGATTGCGCAAATGGATCAAGGCACCCAAAAGAGCATAAATACCTATGCAGCCAAGGAGCATGAGCGCGCCGATCAACGGTTCATCATGAACCCATGTTGCGGTGATACAACAGACAAAGCCGACAAATGTGCCAATGGAGAGGTCAAGCTCGTTGCCGGCAATGACAAACATTTGCGCCACTGTCGCCAGAGCAATCGGAACCGCCAGGCTCAGCATCAGGGTAAAGCCAAAATAGCTTATAGCGCGCGGATTAAGCCATGCTATGGCACCAAGAACCAGCGACAGGGACAAAGCAGGCAACAAGGTGCGCAGCACCCGCCGCAGCCGGACGCCACCATCTCTCTCGATCATACCCGAAGCGGCAGCCATATCAGTGTGTCCCTGCAAAAGAGGATTGAATGATCCGCTCTTCGCTGATGTCCTCGTGGCGCAGGTCGGCGACAATAACGCCGTTGCGGAAGACGTAAACATGATCACAATTTTTCAATTCATCGGTCTCTGTAGTGTACCAGAGGAAGGTGCGGCCATTGCGCGCCTCTTCCTTGATAAGGGCATAAACTTCCAGTTTGGTGCCAAAATCCACACCGCGCATCGGATCATCCATCAAAACCACAACCGCATCCGAAGCCAGAGCCCGCGCGAAAAGTGCTTTTTGCTGGTTGCCACCCGAAAGGGTCAGAATATTATTATCCATATCCGGTGTGCGGATTTTGATCTTGTCACGCCAGAACGCCGCTAAAGCCATTTCAAGTGGTCGCGAGATCAGCAGATTTTTCGATAATCTGGATAAAGAGCGCACGCCAATGTTTTCGGATATGGACCATTGCGGAAAAATGCCGTCGGATTGCCGGTCGCCCGCGACCAGTGCCAATGGCGTGGTGACTTCGATTCCGGACTTTTTGCCATAGGCCGCCGCAAAAATAGCCAGGAGCATATCTGTCTGGCCATGCCCGGCCAAACCTGCCAGACCGATCACCTCACCCTGATGGGCGATGAGGTCCGTGCGGTCAGGCTGTTGGGCTGGCCGCGCGCGAACCGTGACCGGCAAGGCGGCGCGTATGCCCACCCGATCATCGGCCTTGACCGCGTGAGCCTCTTCACCAATGCCGCCCATGGCTGTGATCAGCCTGTTGCGGTCAAAATCCTGCGCATCGCCGCTGACCACAACCTTGCCATCGCGCATAACAATGATCCGGTCGCAATTTCGAAGCACCTCACCCAGAATATGCGAGATGAAAATGCAGCTCAGCCCTTTGGCAACACTGCGACGGACAAAACCCAGCAACTGGCTTGCGGTATGGGCATCCAGCGACGAGGTTGGCTCATCAAGAATCACGAGTTCGGCAGGCCGGTCGGACACGGTAAAGGCGCGGGCTATCTCGACCATCTGCCGCTTGCCGATAGACAGATCCTGAATGCTGTCCGTAGCGCGGATTCCATGATCGGGGAAAATTTCATCCAGTTTGTCAATAATCAGGCGTCCGGCCCGGCTGCGCCAGTTAAACCCGGCGATGGCGGGGTGAAACACCCGTGCATTTTCAGCAACCGTCAGATTAGGACAAAGCGACAATTCCTGAAACACACAGCGCACGCCCAGCGCCTTGGCACGGGCGGGCGAATATTCCGCCTGAGTCTGGCCCCCAATGATAATCTTGCCGGCATTCGGGGAAATCGTCCCTGCCAGAACATGCATCAACGTTGACTTGCCGGCTCCGTTATGGCCGACCAGCCCGACGCATTCCCCCTTGGCGACCTGAAATTGCACGCCGGCAAGAGCACGGACGGCGCCGAATGATTTTTCGACACCGTCCAGATTCACGAGATCGTTTTCGACCGCCATCAATTCAAGTTCCATATTTTCAGTATCGACAGGGTCAAAACCGGCATTACTTGATGTTGGCCTTGATCGCAGCCAGAGCCTCGGCCTGGCTATATTCATGGCTGGCGACGCCACCCTTCACGATGTTGGGCAGTTCTGCTTCAAAATTGTCCTGAGTGAAGGCCAGATACGGAACGAGCATGTCATGCGGGATGTCCTTGCGACCATCCAGAACTTGCTGTGCCACCCAGAATGCCAGCGATGACACGCCCGGAGCGATGGACGCTGACCAGGTCTGGTAGCCATCCTTGGCTTTCTGCTCTTTCCAATATTGCAATTCGTCCTGACGGTTGCCCATGATGATGGTGGGACGAGGCTTGCCTGCCGCAGCAAAGGCTTGTGCTGCACCATAGCCATCGCCACCCTGATCGACCACACCCACGACAGGCGGAAGTGAAGGCAGCACAGTGGCAACAGCCTTCTGCGCTGTGGTCTGGTCCCAATCACCGGTTACGGAGGACACAATCTTGAATTCAGGATGGGCCTTTACGCCTTCAAGAATGCCTGCATGGATTGAGTCATCAATAGAAGTGCCGGCAAGACCACGGATTTCCAGGAGATTGCCACCCTTGGGCTGGAACTTGGCCATCTGTTCCACTTCCTGCTTGCCCATGTCTTTGAAATCGACAACCACACGATAAGCGCATGGCTCACTGACCAGACCGTCGAATGAAACGACAACCATACCCGCGTCGCAAGCCTGCTTAACAGCGCCATTCAACGCATCGGGCGAGCCGGCATTGATAACAATGGCATTATAACCCTGCAAAATCAGGTTCTGGATCTGAGCCGCCTGAGTCGGGACTTCCTTATCCGCAGTGGTGAAAATATCCGATGCGCCGACAATCTTGTCCGCTACGGCCTTCTTGGTCACCAATTCATAGCTTTTCAACATGGCCTGACGCCAGGAATTGCCGGCATAATTGTTCGAAAATGCAATTTTTTTATCGCTGGTATCGGCAAAAGCCGCACCGGCTAAAATGGTGCCACAGAGCATTATGCTGGTCAGCACCGATAAAGTTGTTTTCTGCACAGGACTGATCATCGTTTCCTCCAATTTTTCTGCTTCCTGATGGAAGTCATGTTTTGTGAAATATATTCCAGTGCTGCCATTTCGTTGCGAAATGACGCATCCTTTGAACATTTCTCTTGCAGGCTAGCATGTCAGGCAGGCGTGTCAATTTCAATTTGAGAAAAATGATGTCCAATTTGGTCAAGCCTCACAGACTGAAAACTCAGTATGAGGTTTTGAAGTTCTCCCCGATTTTAGGCCCGCAGGAACTGGAATTTTCTCAGGTTGAGCTCAGATCATCAGGGCTGCCGACGAGCCGTTCATGCACCAAGGAGGCAGATACTTGGCCCTGCGTGCCGTTCAAGCTTTCGATATGCGCGGGAGCAGGCCATCTGCTGGTTTTGCGGCTTAGCGAAGGCCAAATGAGTGATTTCAAGGGCGCAGCCCTCATGGTTAAAGCCATTCCGGACGCACAAACCTTGCTCGGCGATGAAGAATACGATGCCGACTGGTTTCGCCATGCGTTGCCGGACTGCGGCATTACTTCATGCATCCCGCGAAAGTCCAACCGAAAAATGCAAATTGCATTCGACAGGACACTCTACAAAAGCCGCCATAAAATCGGAACCATGTTCGGCAAGCTCAAAGACTGGCGACCTATTCACACCACCACCGGCACATGCGCCCACGCTTTCATTTCAGCAATCGTAATTGCTGTAACAATCATTTTCCGGATCAATCAATGTGGACTGGGCCTGGTGGCCTGTCACAGGGGCTGCATCGAAATCGTGATCATTGCTGCTATGCGCAGCTAAATCATTGAAACAATTCCGCTGCATCGGCCTGACCGCATCGCCAGACAACAATTTACGCTGAAAAATCTTGCGAAACAGGCTGTTTCATATATGAGTAGGATTCAATATTCAATGCCGATTGACACACGAGTTGATCATCCTTATTAATAAGATTATATCTATTAAGTAAATTTTATTTGAGCCATGTCGGATTTTATAGAAACGCTATACTATCTCAAATTTATTAGAAGAAAGGCTTCACAGTATGGAGTTTAACTGCGGTGCTTGCGGCGGCAACATGTTTGCTGTCGGAGATTGGTTATGCCGCTGTGGGAGCTGCGGTTATTATAGATCTAATTTCAAAGCTGGTGCTGGTACGGGCGTGAGTGGCTTGGAGCAACTCCGAAGGGCTAATTTCAAAGTTATTCTCGACTTTATCGAAAAGAAGAAACCATTAAAGGGCAGTCGTATACTGGATATAGGGTGTGCACAGGGATGGTTCTTGGAGGAAGCAACTCTTCGTGGTGCTATTGCACATGGCATAGAGCCTGAGTTGGCCAATTTTGAAAAGTGTCGTGCAGCTGGTTTTTCTGTTGAATCTGGGTTTTTTCCGGAAGATTTGAAAAAGGAAGGTTCCTTTGACCTGATATTTTTTAACGATGTATTCGAGCATATTCCAAATCCAGAATTAATTTGTGAAGCCTTGGAACATCGCCTTAGCGAGGGTGGTCTTTTGGTGATTAACTTGCCCAATAGTAGCGGTATAATATTTAAAATCGCCTCAATTTTGAATAAAATCGGGATTCGAAGCCCCTATGAGCGCTTGTGGCAAAAAGGGTTTGCATCTCCGCATATCAGCTATTTTAACGAAATCTCTATTAAAAAAATGATTGAGAACGCGACAGCTTTACGCCAAATTTTCATTTTTAATTTGGATACACTAAATCGAGCAGGCCTATGGCATCGAGTGCGTGCCTCTCACAAGGGAATAGGTGGTGCTTTTATATATTTATTTATTCTGATATTTTCTTTTATTCTACCTTATTGCAAGCCGGATATCATTGTGTGCGGTTTTGAGAAAAATTTTAAATCTTCACTATAATTAAAATAAAAATTTATTTTAATATCAATAATTTAAGAGTAATTCGTTTATGCGAGTAGCCGTGGTTGTGCCGACATATATGGCCCGTAAACATATTTTATCTGTAATCAACGACATTGGTGAGGACGTAAGCCGCATTTATGTTGTTGATGATTGTTGCCCAGAAGGTTCGGGCGATTTTGTATCGCTTCATTGCAAAGATCCGCGGGTCACGATTATCAAGCATATAGAGAACCGAGGTGTGGGTGGTGCTGTCATTACAGGATACAAGGCCGCCATTGACGATGGGATGAGTATTCTGGTCAAAATTGACAGCGATGGCCAGATGGACCCCGCCTTGATCAAGGATTTCGTGGCTCCCATTTCAAATGGCGAAGCGGATTATACAAAGGGAAATCGTTTTTATAATCTCGATAAAATAGGCGAAATGCCAAAATTACGCCTCTTCGGCAACGCCATTCTTTCGCTGATGTGCAAACTATCATCAGGCTATTGGAACCTTTTTGATCCGACGAATGGATATACGGCCATTCATGCCGACGTTGCCAGGAAGCTTCCGTTTCACAAAATCAGTCAACGTTATTTTTTCGAGACCGATGTTCTTTTTCGATTGAATACGCTTCGCGCGGTCGTTGTTGACGTGCCGATGGACGCAAAATACGGAAATGAAATCAGCAACTTAAAGATTTCCAAGATTACCGGCGAGTTTTTCGTGAAGCATATACGAAATTTTCTGAAGAGAATTTTTTACAATTATTACCTTCGGGATATGTCCCTTGCTTCTATTGAGTTACCAGTTGGCCTCGTTCTCCTTGGGTTTGGTTGCGTACACGGTGGATATCATTGGATGTATTCGGCGTTGTCGGGCATTTCGACCTCCGCAGGTACTGTCATGCTTTCCGCTTTGCCCGTTCTAACCGGCATACAGTTCCTCCTGGGATTTGTCGGGAACGATGTAGCGTCGGTGCCTCTTCGCCCAATTCACAGGACATTCAGAGAATATTTGAAAGAACAGGCCGGAGGATTTAATGCAAAATGAAGATAAAGCATGGATCGATTACAGGGAAAAATTTTCCGAAGTTTACGATGCTGCGAATTATTCACGTTCGTTACAGTCGTCCGTAATGCGGGAAAGTCACCGGTTAGCTGAGAAAGCAATCGGAGAGCAGGCATATTTCGGCCGGGTACTTGAAGTGGGGGCCGGAACTGGAGAGCACTTGAAATTTGTACGACACACTTTCGGTGAGTACATTCTCAGTGACCTTGATCCGCGGACGCTGGATATTGCCAAACACAAACTTGCTCATATTTCAAACGGAAACGTGACTTTTGACGTTCAGTCCGGCAGTGAGCTTGCTTATCCTGACAACACTTTTGACAGAGTTGTCGCCATCCATGTTTTAGAACACATCTATCAACCACATTTAGCACTGAAAGAGTGGCGCAGAGTTCTCAAGCATGGTGGCCTTATGTCGATTGTTATTCCCACGGATCCCGGAATTGCGTGGAGATTAGGACGCCTTTTTGGTCCCAGAGACAATGCAATAGCACGAGGAATGGACTATGATTATGTGATGGCAAGGGAGCATGTTAATTCCTGCAACAATCTTATTGCTTTTCTGCGTCATTATTTTCCTGGCTCGAAAGAGGCGTGGTGGCCGTTGCGGATACCGTCAATGGATGTGAACTTATTTTTTGCCTTTCATGCAATCGTTGATAAGCGGGAAAACGGTAAATGATGACGTATATGGCTTCAATTTTATGCGTCTTTGGATTGGCAATCGGACAAATACTTTTCAAGCTAAGTGCAGCAGCCTTATTGGAAAGTGGAACTTTTTTTGCAATTAAACCCGCGGCAATACTTTGCTTAGCTATTTTCCTCTATGGTCTGATATCCGTAGCGTGGGTCTTAGTCTTGCAAAATGTTGAACTTGGTAGAGTCTATCCTTTGATGGCACTGACCTATGTTTTGGTGCCATTAGGGAGTGCTTTTATATTTGGCGAGCGATTTCAGTCTCAGTACATATTCGGGGTTACTATTATTGTGGTCGGCATAGTTGTTGCCGTAAAAGCGTGATATTTGGCCGTAGAGGCAGAGGGCGGTAAATCAGTATTGAACTAGCTTATGAAGGAGACGCGGCACGTGAGAAAAATTGACAACTTGAACCGCATTTTTCTTGTACTGGTCATTTCACTGATAACAATTTTTCTATTTTTAGTGCTCCGAAACATTGGTCTCTATCCGACAGTCTTTGCTGATGAATATATTTACAGCAAGCTATCAAGACTACAGCCATTGAGTGAGTCCACAATTCCAAATTATTTATATCTGAAACTATATAGTTTTACAAATCACTGTGGTGATGGTTTCTTGGGTTGTGCAAAAATAATAAATTGCTTTTTTTTCATTTCAGCCGCCCCTTTCATTTATCTGATCACTCGGCGCGTGGCAAATGAAGCAATATCGGTTTTCGTAAGCTTAATGGCGATCATTGGTCCGATCGGTTCATACACAGCCTATTACATGCCCGAGAGCCTTTATTTTTTCAGTTTTTGGGTATTTTGCTGGTATTTTTTAAAACTTTGTGCCAAGTCTGAAAAGTGGCAGTGGTTTTTCGCTGGAACATTTTACGCCTTTTCAGCACTAATAAAGCCTCATGCTTTACTCTTCCTGCCAGCCATTCTAATTTATATCTGTGTTATTTTGTTTATGGGGCGATGCCTTATAAGCAAACATGTAATCCATGTGTTTTTATCATTTTTAATCGGCGTTCTGGTAATAAAATTTGGCCTAAGTTACATGTTGGCCGGGCCTGCGGGGCTGACTATTTTTGGACCTTTGTATGGATCTATTGCTGTATCAACCGGGTCAGGACTGGGAAAATATGCACAGATCCTGCAATTTGCATCAGAGAGTTTCAAAGGACACCTACTTGTTATCGTATTGCTTTACGGCGTACCTTTGGCGCTTACTGTTTTGGTTACAGCCGGGATGCTGTTTTCGAGAACCAACCGGATCGATATAAACGCATCCCAAGTGAGCCAGTATGAAAAAATCGCCTTTTTTTCTCTTATCGTTGTTCTGAATTTAATTTGCGTCGTTGCCCTTTTTACAGCCTCGATCGTTAACTCTGATCCTTCTCAAACACTCTATCGCTTGCACATGCGTTATTATAATTTCGCGCTTCCACTTTTTTATGTGGTTGCAGCCGGTGCATTGAATTTTAAAACTGACGAAAGAAAACCACTGCGCTATACACTTGGGGCCTTGTTTGCATTCTTGTGTATTTATGCCGTTTGGACAAATCTATCGCCGTTTACTCCAAATATTATTGATAGTCCTGAAATTCGTGGTCTTCATTGGAACTATTTGTATTTTCTAATTGTCAGTGCACTATTTTTAACCGCTTTGATGCTTTTAACCTTTCAGTGGCACAGAGGGATTAAATTTTATTTGTTTATCGCACTTCCTATGTTCGTGATCGGGGCAACACGCAGCATTGATCGGGAGCAAAATCAACGTTTCAAGCAAGATCTTTATGACAAGGCGGGGATATTTACGAAGAATTACTTATCACACGATGATATTTCGAAGCTGGTCGTCGTTGGATCCGAACTTGGTGCCAACTTCAGAACATTATATTATCTCGACAATGCAACTGCGTCGATGCAATATATTCAGGACGGTGCGGATTACGACTTGTCAAAACTTCCAGCCGACAAGGAATGGTTACTGATTCTTGGTGATCATAAAACGACATCTACCCCCTTTTATCAAATCCAGATGAATGGATTTACGCTCATTAGAGCCTCGACGGACAATAATCTCGACTTTAAAAAGGATGCATGGCCGGGCTTAATTAAAAATGTCCATGGTTTGGCTCCGGCAGAAATGTGGGGAACTTGGTCTTTATCCGATGTTGTTTTATTTGAGTTTTTAAGCCCACTACCCAATGAATTCGATCTGAGTCTCAATGCGCGGGCTTTTGGCCCTAACGTGGATCGAGCAATAAAGGTTTCTGTTGGCGAAAGTGCCCGTTATTTCAGCCTTTCAGAGAATACCGCGCAAAAAATAATCCGTTTGAAAAATCCAACATGTTCCCACGTTCTTCAGTTTGAAATTCCGAGTCCCACGTCACCAAAGGCTTTGGGGATCAGCGAAGATGAACGGAATTTAGGTGTTGGCTTTATCCAAATGAAAATCGTTCCGGTTCACGAGAGTGTGGATGCGAATGCACCAACACCGAGCTGCGAAAATATAAAGCATTGAGTGGAAGTTTTCTGCTGTTTTCAAATCCGGTCGCGCGCCTTCTTATGTCTTTTGACCTAAGACCCATCTTCCCTCCATTTTTCGGGAGAGTCTTGGGGTTGTTGATCCGAGACCCTTCTCTGGACCGCCCGATGGTGGAGTTTTCGTGCTTAAATCACGTTGGCGGGCTGGATGCGCCATCGGGATTTTGTAACGAGATCGGAACCTTATAGCCGATTGAGCCATGGGGCCGCACCTCGTTATAATATTTGCGCCAATCCTCTATTTTTTGCCGTGCGTCATCAAGGCTCAGGAACCAATGGGCGTTCAGACATTCCGCCCTGCGTGCCGTTGAAGCTTTCGATATGCGTGGGAGCAGGCCATCTGCTGGTTTTGCGGCTTAGCGAAGGCCAAATGAGTGATTTCAAGGGCGCAGCCCTCATGGTTAAAGCCATTCCGGACGCACAAACCTTGCTCGGCGATGAAGAATACGATGCCGACTGGTTTCGCCATGCGTTGCCGGACTGCGGCATTACTTCATGCATCCCGCGAAAGTCCAACCGAAAAATGCAAATTGCATTCGACAGGACACTCTACAAAAGCCGCCATAAAATCGGAACCATGTTCTGCAAGCTTAAAGACTGGCGACCTATTCACACCACCACCGGCACATGTGCCCACGCCTTCATTTCAGCAATCGTAATTGCTGTAACAATCATCTTCCGGATCAATCAATGTGGACTGGGCCTGGTGGCCTGTCACAGGGGCTCATCGAAATCGTGATCATTGCTGCTATGCGCAGCTAAATCATTGAGTTAATTCCGCTGCATCGGCCTGCCGCATCGCCAGACAACAATTTACGCTGAAAAATCTTGCGAAACAGGCCGTTTTATATATGAGTAGGATTATACTTTATTATCAATTTTAAAAGATGAGCTTAATGATTTGGATTTTGGTTTTTATGCGAAGTTTGGTGTCGAGGGTTGCGAGGAATGAATATGTCCAGACGGTTTTTTTCGCTGTTCTGATTACGTTTTTAGCAAAATTGATTATTTTTGGGCATGTATTTAACCTTCGTCTCATTATAACCGAACCTGTTTCCTATTCCCATGACGCATTGTTTTACAGCCGAATGGCCACGATGGTTCATGAAGGCTGGATCTACACGAACCCCAGAAGCGGCTACCCCTTCGGACTGGAATTATATGATTTTCCAACCTCCGATTCAGGCAGTTTTTTTCTTGCAAAACTTATTGGTTTTTGGACGGATTCCCCGTTGGCGACGGCCAATATAATTTATTTATTGTCGTTTCCTCTTGTATTTGTTGCTGCAACCTGTGTTTTTCGTTGGTTTGATCTCAAGCGCACATGGGCTTACTGTGCGGCGGCTTTATTCGTGTTTTTGCCATTTCATTTACTTCGTTTCGAGCATTTGAATTATACACTCTATTTTACCATTCCGCTTTATTTTTATGTGGCCTATTCTTTTGCGTATAGCAGCGCTGCCCGTGATGCTCAGGCCCGAACATATGTTCAACGCTTTGGCCCCTTGCTTCTGCTCGCGGGCCTGACGTGTTTTGGCGTGTATAATGCTGCTTTCGGAACCATAATGCTTGTGTTCTCAGGATTGTACCGCGCATCGCAAAGCCGAAATTTCAAATCATTTTTTGCGGTTTTGCCTGCGGTTGCTGCGGTATTGATCGGTGTCTTTTTAAATTTGCTTCCAAATTTTATCCATTGGGCACAGTATGGCAAAAGCCAGGTCGTGGCTATCCGCTCTCCGGCTGAAAGCGAGTTGTATGGTTTAAAATTCATTCAGCTTATTTTACCGGTTCACAATCACTGGTTGAGGCCTTTCGGATGGTTCCGGGATTATTATGATTTCATAGCTCCTCTTGCGAATGAGAATTCGTCATCATCACTTGGGCTGGCCGGAAGCGTGGGTCTTATTTTGCTGGCTGTGATTATTCTCAAGCGCTTCAGTGGTCGTTATGTCGAGCGCAAACAGATGGTTGTCGCTTTTCTTCTCTTGTGCTGATATTTTTCGGGATTATAGGCGGTGGCGGGGCGATGTTCGCATTT
>DAIMHB010000019.1:0-12812 GCA_036723545.1 Beijerinckiaceae bacterium | reverse complement strand
GATTGGCTGGCCTCGGTGGATGCCGCCTATCACCGCCTGAAGGCCGAATGCGACACGGTTTTTGCCGGCGGCCTCTCGATGGGCGCGATGCTGAGCCTGCATCTGGCGGCAAAATATCCGGATCTGGCAGGCGCGCTCTGTTTTGCGCCAACCCTCTGGTATGATGGTTTTTCCCTGCCTTGGACGCGGATTTTTCTGCGTCCGCTGATCTGGACTCCTGCGGGCCAGAAGTATCGCTTTGTCGAGCATGAGCCTTATGGCGTCAAGGATGAGCGTATCCGCGCGGCGGTTATCAAGTCTCTCATGTCCGGCAACAGTGAGGAGGCGGGGCTGCTCGGCACCCCCTCGCAAAGTCTCCAGCAATTCTGGAAGATGATTGATGCGATCAAGCCCAAGCTGCGCACCATCAAGCAGCCGGTGTTTATTGCCCATGCGCGCGAGGATGATATTGCCTCCTTGAAAAACACCATCTATCTGCAAACCCATCTTGGCGGATTGGTTGATACATTGGTGCTGGACGATTCTTATCACCTTGTCACCATTGACCGGCAGCGCGACATTGTTGTGGACAGGGCTGTGTCCTTTTTGAATTTTGTCGGGGCGCGCGCAAAAACCTGATAGGGGATGAGGCCCATGCGCCGCGCGCGGCATGAACACGCAGATATTGCTGCTGGTGCTGCTTCAGCTCTGCGGCTTTAACGCCTCAAGCGGGTTGCGCATGATGTGTTTGGAGCCGGATTTCTGGGGCCTGATCCATTGACCTCAAGCGCAGTTTGGGCATTGTTATGGTGCTGGCTGGTGTCAGTCTTCTGGGCTGGGAGATATATTGAGCGTATTGCGCATTTTGAGAGCAAAACTACAGTTCAGTACGCTGCGACTGCGGCTTATTCTGGCGTTTCTACTTGTCAGTGTGCCGCCAATGCTGGGCGCCGCTTTTGCGGTTGCCACTCTGATATCGAATACATTTGAAACCAATGTGCAGGACTGGCTGGGCGAAACGGCCAGTTATTTTGCCTCCCAGATTGAGGAGGGGCAGAATGATGCCGACCATATCGCGCATTTGATGGCCCACCGTCTGGAGAGCGAATATACGCTCTCCTCACCGGATTTAAAACTCTTTCAGCGTGACCTAGAGACCCTCTCAACGGTCGGGTTCAATTTTATCGTGGTGTATGATGATGCTGACCATATCTATTATGGTGCCAGCACGCTGGCCGACGAGACAAATCTGCCTAAAAAATCGGTGAAAACCATTCTGTCCATGCGCACGGCGCAAGGTGGCTATTTGCTGAATTGCGCCACAGTTGTGGCCCAAACGCCGGAGCGCAGGCTGTATGTGCTGGTGGGCAGCGCGCTGGACCAGACCTATCTGGGCGAGAGCAAGGCGATTAATTCGATCATAATCCGCCTGTTTGAGCGGCAGAACGGCATATTTCCGCCTCTGGCCCTGCCGGAGGATAATGTGCATATGCCGCCGCCGCCGCGCGCCGATATTGTTGCGCGTCTGGACAGCGGACAGGATATTGTGGTGGATGAAAACCCGGGGGACGGCATTTATAAAGCGCTCTATGCCAGTGTCCGCAATGATGAGAAACAGTTGCTGGGGGCTGTGTTTATCGGCCTGAGTGCTGATGACAGTTTTTATGCACAGATCAGCCAGATCGGACTTTTTCCGGGTATTTTCCTGATCGGCACCTTGCTGTCGACGCTGGCGGGGCTTTGGCTTGCCGGCTATCTCTCGAAGCCGCTGAAAGCCCTGACATCGGGCGTGCGCGCTGTGACAGCGGGAGATTACACGGCGCAGGTGCCGTTGCGCGGCGGGGTTGAACTCTCTGAACTGGCCCGCGGCTTTAACGGCATGGCCACACAGCTTTCAAAATTGCAGGAACTGGAAGACCAGCTGCGGCGCAAAGACCGGCTTTCCGCACTGGGCCAGGCCTCGGCAGTGATTGCGCATGAAGTGCGCAATCCATTGGGCATTATCAAGACTTCGGCAGAGGTTGTGCGCAACCGTGCCGATCTGCGCCCTGCTGAACTCCGGCTGCTGGGCTATATTATTGATGAAACACGCCGCATTGAACGCCTGATTCAGGATGTGCTGAATTTTGCCCATCCGAAAGCCGTTCAGCATGATCCTGTCCGGTTCAGGCTTGTTGTGGACGGGGTTCTGGCCATGGCCCAGCCGCAACTGGCCGCGCTTCATATTACCGCTCTTGTCAGTGACGAAGCGCCCGGGGCCTTTGTGCTGGCCGATGCCGACCAGCTGCATCAGGCGATTCTGAATTTGATTCTGAATGCGCAGGAGGCCATGCCCGAAGGGGGCCATATCCATATATATATAAGCCAGCAGGCGGGCCGCCTTTATATGCGTGTATGTGACAGCGGGCAGGGCATTGCGCCCGAAATAGCCGAACGTATTTTTGATCCGTTTTTTACCACCAAGGCCAAAGGCACCGGATTAGGGCTGGCACAGGTGCATTCTCTGGCCGAGGCGCTGGGCGGGCGGGTTTTTACAGAGCATCACTCGGCTCAAGGGGCTATATTCTGCCTTGATCTGCCCCTATTGCGCGTTGAACCTCAGGATCGCGAGCCATGACTCATAGAATACTGATTGTGGATGATGAAGTGCGTCTGGCGGATGTTCTGCAGGTGGCGCTGGAGGATATGGGCTATGAGAGTGAGGCGGTGGCCTCATCGGCGCAGGCGCTGGCGCGCCTCAGCGAGGAGCCCTTTGATCTCGTGCTCACCGACCTGCGCATGCCTGATCTGGACGGACGGGCCCTGCTGCATGAAATCAAGCGGCGCTGGGCGGATATGCCTGTGGTGGTGCTGACAGCCTTTTCTTCAATGCGTGATGCTGTTGATCTGATCAAGGACGGCGCCTTTGATTATATTGCCAAGCCCTTCGACATTGAGGACATTGAGGCCACCATTGCCCGGGCGCTGCGCCTGAGCGATGTGACGCGCGACAATGAGCGCCTGCGGGCCGAGCTTGAAGGGCGTTATTCTTTCGATCATCTGATTGGCAATAGTCCTGTGTTCCGGCAGGTGATCCGGCAGGTTTCGGATGTGTGTGAAAGCAAAACGACGGTTTTGCTGCTGGGGGAAAGTGGCACCGGCAAGGAGGTTGTGGCACGGGCCGTGCATTTCAACTCACCCCGGCGCAAAAAGCCCTTTGTGGCGGTCAACTGTGCGGCTATTCCGGAAGGCCTGATGGAAAGTGAATTGTTTGGCCATGTCAAAGGGGCGTTCACCGGCGCTGTCGCGGCGCGGGCAGGGCGCTTTGCACAGGCCAGCGGCGGCACATTGTTTCTGGATGAAATTGGCGATATGCCCCTGAGTGTGCAGGCAAAAATCCTTCGGGTTTTGCAGGAGCGGACATTCGAGCCGGTCGGCAGCTCGAAATCTGAAGAGGCGGATGTGCGGATTATTGCTGCCACGCATAAGGACCTGCGCAAATTGTCCGCTGAAGGGGCCTTCCGTGAAGATCTTTATTACCGGCTGAATGTGTTTCCGATCGAGCTGCCCAGCCTGTATGAGCGCATTACCGATCTGCCTTTGCTGTTCAGCTTTTTTGTCAGACAATTCAATGAACGTATGGGCAAACGCATCATTGGTGCCACGCCTGAGGCGCTGAATGTCATGGCCGCCTATCGCTGGCCCGGAAATATCCGCGAATTGCAGAATTGCATCGAGCGCGCGATGATTGTGGCGCGGGGCCCGTCGATTGATGTGGCGGACCTGCCGCGTTATCTGTTTGAGGATTCGGCACGCCCGTTCCAGAACAGTTTTCCGTCGGATCTGGATCAGGAGCTGGAACGGCTGGAGAAGACTTTTATTGTGCAGGCCTTGGAGGCTGCCGATGGTGTGCAGGCCAAGGCCGCCGGACTGCTGGGCATTGCCGAGCGCAGCCTGTGGCACAGAATTAAAAAGCTCGGCATCAAAATCTCACGCCGTCCCAACAATTAACGGTTTGTTATGCGAGGCTTACAGTTGAGGGCGACGTGCATTTGACCTATCCTGCTGAAAAGAGTAGGTTTCGTGCAGTGAAACAGAGATAAGGCAGATTTGAATGGTGTTGAGACACGCGTTGAAACCGGTTTTACTGGGTGTGGGTTTAGCGTCCGTATCTGTGTGGGTTTCACCATCCTTCGCGGATGATCTGCTTCTGAGCACGAAACCCGTGACAACCTGGGTTGTTTCCGTGGGAGGTATGGCCACATTCGGGCCTGATTATGCGGGCAGCCGCGTGCTGTCTCCGGGCTTCATGCCCAGCATTTCATGGCGCAAATCTGATGAGCCTGAGAGTTTCAGCGCGCCGGAGGACGGCCTTGATCTGACGGCCTATGACACACCGCAATTCAAGACCGGAGCGACGTTCAGTTTTGATGGCGGACGTTATAGAGCGGGCAATGCGCGTCTGTCCGGGCTGAATGATGTGCAATG
Source organism: Beijerinckiaceae bacterium (assembly GCA_036723545.1). Lineage (GTDB taxonomy): Bacteria > Pseudomonadota > Alphaproteobacteria > Rhizobiales > Beijerinckiaceae > JANXSV01. The sequence continues at coordinate 8,366 of DAIMHB010000019.1, read as the reverse complement.
GACTGTGGACTCCGGTGTTTTCTTTGAATATTGGCCGATCAACAACCGCTTCCGCACCCGTATGGAGGTGATGCACGGATTTCGGCGGACGGACGGTTTTGTCGTGAATTTTTCAGCCGATTGGGTGCAGAAATACGGGCAATTTACATTGTCGGGCGGGCCGCGCCTGTCGATGGCTGACCATAATGAGATGGAATCCCGTTTCGGGGTGACAGCACCCGAAGCGGCTGTGAGCAATTTTTCGGTGTATAATGCGCGTGCGGGGGTCAAATCCACCGGCGTGGGGCTGGCTCAGAGCTATAACATCAATCCAAACTGGACCGGCACCTTATACCAGCATTATGACCGGCTGGTCGGCACAGCCAGTGACAGCCCTCTTGTTGTTAATGGCGGCAGCCGTAACCAGTTTACGCTGGGGGCTGGCCTGACCTATTCGTTCAATCTGGGCTGGTGACTTCCAGAGGCGCGGCAAAGCCTATTTCTGCCGCAGCCAGACCTGAGTGCGGCCCATCATTTCAAGGCCGATATAGCCGCGCACTTCCAGTGTTGAGCCATCCTCCGAAGGGGTGAGCTTCAGCTTGTATTCTGTGCCGCTTTCCGGGTCGGTGATGGTGCCGCCCTTATATCCGTCTTCGGTTTTGCGGATGTTTTCGATAATTTTCAGGCCCAGAAACGGAGCATTTTTTTTGTCGCCGGTGCAGGCGTCGCAGATAGGGGCTTGATCCTCATCCGCATGAGGAAAAAGTTTTATCATTTTTCCCTCATAAATACCATTCTGCTCGGTAATCTGAACCAGAGAGCGCACCTCGTGGCTCTCTTCATCCACCTGTTGCCAGATGCCGGTGATGGTTGAAGCCATAGCCGGTGACAGCATCATGCCCGTGGCAAGGATGATCATGCTGAGGCGGATTGATGAGCCGATAGACCGCATGATGATTGTCCTTATGCTGTTTCTGGCCTGACTATGGGGAATTTTTAATGGTACAGCCACCCCGGCTTGAACGGGGGACCTCTAGATCCACAATCTAGCGCTCTAACCAACTGAGCTATGGCTGCACACACCGCGATCCCTAAAAGCAAAGTGCGTTCATTGCAAGTGCAAATCATACAGGTTTTATAAAAATTGCTGTTTCAGGTTCTGCCGCGGGCTAAACAAACGCTCAAGTTTTTGAACCGGCCGCACAGCAATACGGGCCGCACCGGGGAGAGGGTGGGCCCGCATTGTGCCCGGACGTTTTTGCCCGGGCGGGGAGAGTGTCCGGCCTGAATTATGACCGGGCAAACACCTGTTCAATCGATGTCTTGAGCGGCTGAACCGATTCGCTGGTAAATTTGGAGGCTGCGGCGGCCAGATCTCTGGCCTGCTCGTTGAGCATGGCCAGATGTTTGGCGCTGAGGTCTGTATGCAGTTTCCACGCATCCAGCATGGTTTTGGCCCCGATAACGGCCTTGATATGTTCAAAACCGGTTTCAACATTGGCCTTAAGGGCCAAAATGCTTTTGGCATTGAGGTCTGTTATGCCTTTGGACAGGGTCTCGGCGCTGGCTTCCACAGCGGAGGTGAGGCCCTGTGCCTTTATTTTGGCGGTTTCGAAGGATTTACGGCCTTCGGCAATCGCGCTTTCTGCGGCATCCCGCATCTGGCTGTCGATTTTGGCGATGGCTGTATCGGCCAGCATATCCTTGGCTATGGTTTCAAGCGTCGGAAGCGTGACCTCGGCCTGAATGACCACCGTTTCGGTACGCGGGGCTTCCCTATGCGCTTCAACGGCGGCTACAACCGGCTCAGCCTCTGCGGCTGATTCAGGCGCTTCCATGGCCGCAGGTATCGCCGCAACCACTTCAGCCTCAGTTTCTGCTGCTGTAACGGGAGGCTTGGCGGCCACCCGAGTTGTGTGAGATTTTTTCGTACGAGCGACCATGATCCGTCTCCTGACTTGAGATTATTTCTTGGTGGCGTTCTGCATGATGGCCGCCAGTTCCTTGGCCTGCGACTGCAGATATTCGGTTTGCAGGGCAAATACTTCCTGCAGATCCTTGGCGCGCACCAGCTTCTGGGCATGGTCAAACGCCGCATTGATGCTCTTTTCGGTGAACTGGGCGGCCTGGGTGCCAAGCTCCATCACCTTGTTTTGTGGGAGGCTGCTCTCCACCGAGCTGGTGGCTTTCTGAGCGGCATCCAAAAAGCCGGTGAAGGCCTTGCGGGCCTGCTCAACGCTTTTTTCAGCAAAGTCGCGCATTTCGGCTGGGATTTCATAAGGCTTATTGGTCATGATCTATCTCCTTGAGGGTGGGTATTGGTTTTTCATCAACTGAAACAATGTCTAGCACATTATTTTGTGCATTGCAACATAATTGTGCGGTGCACCATATTTCCAAAATTCTCCCCGCCGTTAATGGTAAATGAAAGCTTATCACCCGAAAAGGGTTGAAATTATGGACGTCTGGCAGAATTCTGTTTAGGATTTGAAAGAGATCGGGAAATTGCCGTAATTATGTCTCATGCGTTAAGCTTAATACAGGCTGAGATGGTTAAATGCTGCAATGAAACGGATAGACCATTCGGATTGAAACATTATGACACATAACAATGCGGATATGATCAACTGGTTCAGGGGCTTTGATGCCTTTGCCGCGTTGATTGCAGCGGATGCGCCCGCCTTTGTTATGACGTCTGATCCCTTTGCGGTGCAGGTGGCCAATGTGACTGGCCTTGCGCTGTTTTCTCAACCGCATGAACAGGCGCTGACAGACTGGCTGCGGGCCAGCACGGATGTGGGCGCGCGCCGTTTGCGGGCTCTGGCGGCCAGCCGCAAGCCAGATGCGCCGCGTCTGGAGCGCTTGCGCTTCATGTTGCGGGGCAGTTCCGAGCTGGTGACATTTTTATGCGTGCACACCCGTCAGAATGGTCAGGAGTATCTGCTGGGCGCCGCGATCAGTCTGCATGAGGCCCTGCAGAAGGACGTGGAGGCGGCCAAATTAGCGATGTTTGCGGCCAGAGATGCTGCTGCATCCGCCTCTCCGGTCATTGAGCCTGTCGGTGTCCGGCCATTGCGGTTTTTGTTCCAGACCGATGCTGCGGGCGCAATCACCCAGATTTCACCCGAATTTGCCACCACCGGTCTGGCCTTTGCATCGCATGTCATTGGCAAGTCCTTTGCTGATCTTTTGCCGGCCGCAGAGGTGACAGAGGCGCTCGGCGGCCATAAAACATGGCGGCTGGAGGGACTGTTCTGGCCGTTGCAGGAGCTTGCCCACGAAGTGCCTGTGACTTTGGCGGCATCCCCTCTGCACAATTCCGCGCATAATTTCTCCGGTTACCGCGGCTTCGGCATTGTGCATTTTGATCAGATTCGCACCCGCGAGGTCAGTCCTGTTGCTGAAACGGTCGCGCCACAGGTTGAGCTTGTGCCCGCGCCTGCCATGCACAGCGCCGCACCCGTTGCGCCGGACACAAAACCCCTGCCGGAGCCCCCTGCATCGTCCTCTGTTCCGGATAATGTCGTCTCGCTGCATCCGGAACGTGCGGGTGTTGAAAGGCCGGTTCTGGCACGGGAGGCGGATATCGTGCCCCTGTCTGCGGCGGAACGTCTGGCTTTTCGTGAAATTGCCAAGGCGCTGGGTGCAAAGCTGGATTTTGATGAGCCGGCCCCTGTCAGGCTTCAGCCTGTGGCCCCGGCTGCGACATTTTCTGAACCCGAACCGATGGCCGCACCTCAATCCTTGGTGCTGAACAAGGCCCTTGAGTCTTTTGCCCGTGGCTTTGAGCCCGTTATGCCCGTGGCCACAGAGCAACAGCCGCAAACCGCTGCTGTCGAACCGGCGGCCACTGTGCCATCAGAGCCGTTGCCGGACATTGCCGCTGAACAGCCCGTCTCGCGGGTGGCAGAGTTTGAGAGCATGGCGCTCGGCGTATGGATTTTTCAGGATGATGCGCCGGTTTACGTCAACCCTGCGGTGCTCACCTTGCTGGGCTATGAGGGGGCCGACGATTATTCAGTTCAGGAACGCTGCCTGCTGAGCGCTTCGGCGCTGAATCCGCAGCAGGCATGGGACTCTCCGGTGGCTTTGTATGGCGCCAAGGGTGAGGCGCTGTCCTTTGACTGCGTGACGCAGGCGTTCACATGGAACGGGGCGGCGGCCACACTTGTGTTCCTGCTGCGCGCGGCTGAGCCTGACCTCTCCCCCCGCCTGAAGGCGCTGGAGCTGGATTTGCGCGCGCGGGAGAGCGAGGCCCGCGAACTGCATGATATTCTCGATACAGCCACAGATGGCATTGTGGTGCTGGATGACGAAGGCCATATTCTCTCCGTTAACCGCTCTGCCGAAGCGCTGCTGGGCTATGAGCAGAGCGATGTGCTCGGCGCATCCTTTACAGTGTTGCTGGCGGCTGAAAGCCATGCGGCGGCGCTGGATTATCTCGATGGTCTCAAATCCAATGGGGTGGCCTCGGTGCTGAATGATGGCCGCGACGTGCTTGGCCGCGAGCGCAATGGCGGCCTTGTGCCGATGTTCATGACGCTGGGCCGGGTCGGGCAGGGCACTCACGCCAAATTCTGCGCCGTGCTGCGGGATGTCACCCACTGGAAAAAGGCCGAATGCGAATTGCGCGATGCACGGCAGGAGGCGGAGCGGGCCAATGCCCAGAAATCCAATTTTCTGGCGAAGATCAGCCATGAAATCCGCACGCCCCTTAATGCCATTCTCGGCTTTACCGAGGTGATCTGGCAGGAGCGTTTCGGGCCGATCGGCAATGAGCGCTATAAGGACTATCTCAAGGATATTCATGCCTCCGGCACGCTGGTGATGAGTCTGGTCAATGATCTGCTTGATTTGTCCAAAATCGAGTCCGGCAAGTTGGATCTGTCCTTTGTCAGTGTCAATGCCAATCTGATCTTGCAGGATTGTGTGGCCCTGATGCAGCCGCAGGCCACTAAGGAGCGCGTGATTATCCGCGTATCGCTGGCGCCGCGCCTGCCCAATATTGTTGCGGATGAGCGCTCCTTGCGCCAGATTCTGATCAATCTTCTGTCCAATGCCGTGAAATTCAATCAGCCGGGCGGGCAGGTGATTGTGTCCACCGCGCTGACAGATGCCGGTCATGCGGTTATCCGCATTCGGGATACCGGAATCGGCATGAATGAGAGCGATATTGAGCGCGCGCTGGAGCCATTCCGTCAGCTGGAAACCTCACGCAAAAGTCATGGCACGGGTCTCGGCCTTCCCCTGACCAAAGCCATGGCCGAGGCCAACCGCGCCGCCTTCACGCTTAAATCCAAGCGCGGCGAGGGCACCTTGGCCGAAGTCACCTTTCCGCCCACCCGCGTGCTGGCGGAATAGGGCTGTTGCGGGCGCTCTGGCGGCTTATTGAAGCTGCAGGGTGTTGGCGATGCTTTTGAACAGGTCGGACGAACTGATCTCCGGTTTTTCCGATGTCACCGTCTGCACAGCGGGAATTTTTGCGGTTTTTTGGGGGTCTGTCCGCGGATCGCCGGTTTTGTCCAGTCCATAGACATCGCTGCGAAAGTGAACGAGGCCGTCATTATTGGCCCAGCCGGTCAGGTAGACCCATGCCACCGGCACAGATTTGAGCAGTTTCACATCCAATCGCGCCTGTGTGGCAATATTGGCCTTGAGCGCATTGACATCCCAAGCGGTTGCATCGCTGTTGGGCGTGCCCTCCAGCAGCCAGGCGGCAAAATCGTAAACGCCCTGCACCCGCACACAGCCATGCGAGAAAAACCGGTAATCGCCGGAAAATTGCGATTTCGAGGGCGTATCATGCATATAAACCGCGTCTTTATTGGGCATCTGAATGCGGATATTGCCCAGCGAATTGCCCGCGCCCGAATCCTGCCGCAGGGTGAACAGGGTGGCCCGTTCGGTGTTCCAGTTGACATGGGTGGGATCAACCTCCGCGCCTTTGCCATCCAGAATGCGGATGCGGGCACGGCTGAGATAATGCGGGTCCTGCCGCATTTTGGGGATGATTTCATTCTTGATGATGGAGGTTGGCAAGGTCCATGTCGGGTTGAGGTTGACTGCGACAATGCGTGCGGTTTCTTCCGGTGAGGGGTGTTCAACATCGCCAACCACGGCAATATAATGATGGGCAACGCGGCCATTTTCAACCGCTTCCACCGATGCCGAGGGCAGATTGACCACCACATAGCGCTCACCAAACGGGAAGGACAATCCGGCCAGCCGCCCGGCGCTTGAGGCCAGCTGCTGAAAGCGGATGAGAGCCGGCACATTCATCTCGCGCAATGTGGCCCCCGCGACAAGGCCGGTTTGTTTCAGGCCATGGCGCAGCTGGAAAAGCCGGACCGCATCGGTCAGGTCCTGAGACCATTTTTCGGGCGCGGCCACGGCTGTGCTGTTTAGATCCCCCTCGATCATCAGCCGGTTGCGCAGCAGCGCCACCATTTTGCCGGACTGGCCCGGTTTGAGCGGCGTAGGGATTTCAGGCCAGCCGCCAGCATCGGCAATCGCGGCATAATGTTCGGAGGCTTTGGCCGTATAGAAAAATGTTTCCGGTTGCAGACTCGGCACCGGCGAGTCGGACAAAACGGTTTCATTGGGCGGAGCGCGCCGGATAGGGGCTTTTTTGACAGGAACGGCCTGAACCTGCGGCGCTGAACTGGCCGGCGGCAGCATGGATTTTGGCTCTGAGCCTGGTGCTGCAACTGGTTGGGCCGGTGTGTCTGGAAGGGAAGGGCCGTAAATGGCTGCGGGGTCGGCCATAAGACTGGTGTGCCACAGCAAGGACATCAGCACTACGGCTGGGCGCGTTATCAACAGGCGTGGCAAAATGACATTCCTAAATATTCAGAACCGGCAATTATTCGGATAATGTTCGTTTATGGTCAATTTTTGATTAATAATCAATATTTCATCGCCGCTTCAACTGTCTGCGGCCATGCCAAGCGCGGCCATCAGCGCACAGGCCAGCCCGATAAGGCCCAGACCGGCAAAAAGCGATATATGATGCGCCACAAAACCGATCACGGCGGGGCCGACCATGAAACCGGCATATCCCATGGTGATCACCGAGGCAATGGAGGCACCCGATGCCACCCCTTTGAGCCGCCCGGCCGCGCCGTAAATCACCGGCGCAATATTGGCAATGCCGATACCCATCAGCGCAAAGCCGAAGGTGGCCACCTGTGCAAAGGGGCTGGCAAGGGCCAGACCCAGACCGGAGAGACTGATCAGGCCACTGACCTGCACCAAACGTCTTGCGCCAAACCGTGAGCGCAGACCATCGCCAAAAAACCGTCCCAAGGCCATTGTGCCGGAAAATCCGGCAAAACCGCTGGCCGCCAGTGCCGGAGAGGCCTGTAAATCGCGCAAATAAACCCCGCTCCAGTCCAATATAGCCCCCTCCGACATCATGGCGAGAAAGGCGAGCAGGCCCAGCGCCAGCGTTTGGCGGGTGGGCATGGCAAAATGGGCTTCGCTCATCTGCCGGTCGAGATGGCTCGGCAAACTGTAGAGATTGGCGCTGCCAAAGGCTATAAGCGCCAGCGCCGCCGCAGAGAGCACGGCTGCAACAGGCCCGATATGGACCAGCGCCCAGCCTCCACAGGCCGAGCCGATCAGCCCGCCAACGCTCCACATGGCATGAAAGGACGAGACGACGGGTTTACCTATGTTTCGTTCCACCAGCACGCCATGTGCATTCATGGCCACATCCATCACGCCATTGCTCAGGCCGAAGGCGGCAAGGCTTAGCGCCAGAAGCGGCAGGTCGGAAGATAAAACAGGCATGGGCAGCAGCACGATGAACATAAAGCCGCTGATCTGCATCATTCTGGCGCTGCCAAAACGGCTGATCAGTGCGCCGCCCAGCGGCATTCCGATCAGCGCACCAATGGCCATGGCCAGAAAGCCATAGCTCAGACTTTGCGGGTCAAGGGCAAGCCGCTCTCTGATCCCCGCAATATTGGCCGCCCAGAAGCCTATTGCCGCGCCATTGAGACAAAAAATAGCCGCAACGGCGCGGCGGGCGGCAATGAGGGCCATTTATACGGCGTCTTCCATACGTGATGTGGACTTTGTATCTTTGATGAAGGTGTAAAACATCAGCGAGATGAAAATACATCCCGTGGCATACCAGTAGAAGCCGGATTCAAACCCCTGATTTTTGAAATACAGCGCAATGGGCTCCACAGTGCCGCCAAAAATAGCCGCCGTCAGCGCATAGGGAATGCCAACGCCCATGGCGCGGATGGCGGTGGGGAACAGTTCAGCCTTTACAACCGCCGTAATGGACGTATAGCCGGACACGATCGCCCAAGCCAGACAGATCAGCAGAAAGGCAATGAGCGGACTTTTGGTGCTTTGCAGTGTGGTCAGCAGCGGAT